>JBBRRV010000059.1:0-17185 GCA_038246075.1 Bacteroidales bacterium | reverse complement strand
TGTAGGATGCGCTTGATGTCGATCAGCAGCTCGGACCTCGTTTCCGGCGGCAGTTCTCCCCAATCGCCCTTTTCCTTAGCCGCGACCATTGGGGCCGAGACATCGATCTTTAGTGCCTCAAACCGCCGGTCGATCGCATGTGTCAGCACATTGACCCGCCGGTCGATCTCCTGGGCGTCGCGTATTAGCTCGATCTCCTCGGGCGTGAAATAATCTCGCTGAGCGTAAGCAGTTAAAAGTGAAAAGTTAAAAGTTAAAAGTGAAAAGTAAAGAAGGGCGCGGACGTATCTTGTCCACCCAAAATTCTTGTTTTTTAACTTTTTACTTTTCACTCAATTATTCGATTTGGGGTTTGGTACAACGGTATCTGCAAATTGCGGGTCGATGGCCTTAATGCGGGCCTCACGAAGGTATTTCATCAGTTTTAGGATGTAGTCTTCATAACGCGGCGGCATATCGCGCCGGATGGCTTCAAGCCGTGGACCGAAGCCCCGAAACGCGATCTCGAGCCGCTTGAAATTATCCAGCACTTTGCCGCTTCCTGTGTCGAGTTTTGTCAGATAATCTACACCACTGTCCATCAGACCCTGGAATACGCCCAATTCGCGAAAAACGCCGTCAAAGTCTTCGCCCGTTGTCAACATTTCCGCAGCAGTGAGTCTTGTCTGCATTAGATCCAGAGCCAGTTTGGTTCGAGACTTCATATCGGTCTGAGCATCCAGACGCGTCCGCTCATCCTTTGAGACAACTTTCAATGGCGGCGGAGCAAACTCGGAATCGTCCTGGGCCGAAACGAAGGGCGCTAGTGAAAAGTTAAAAGTTAAAAGTGAAAAGTAAAGAAGGGCACGAAGACTACGTGTCCACTCAAAACTCTTAGCTCTTAACTTTTCATTTTTCATTTTTCACTTTGGATCATCATCCCATTCAACCGCGAACTTGGTCTCATCAGTTTTTTGTTTTGTCCGGATGCTGTCCTTACGGGCAGGTGCGAATTCCTGGTGGAGGATAGATTTCAGGTTCTGCCGCTCTTTCTTGAAATCGGCAACTATCTTTTCGCGCACTTCCTTCTTATCATATTTAATAACAGGCTTGTCAACCGTACCGGTCAGCGCCAGGAAAAGCGTTGTGCGGCCAAGTCCGTCATCCTGAACAGGACCAATGGCATCTTCGGTTATCAGGTCCGGATTATTTTTGTGAGCCCTGCGTGAAAGCAATTGTGACAAGAGTATACGGATGTGGTAATCCAGGCTGTTGTCAAAACCATGTTTTCCGGATATCTGAAGGTCAATGGCGCTGGATTTTATTTCCATCCGTGGAACATAAATCATTTTACTGATAATCTCGATGCGGTTGTTTAGCGTGGAGAACCGGATATCTGAGAGGTCCTTCACGCGCAGGTATTTCGCCAGGCTTTGCATAGGGGCATAGTCTTTCAGACGGCCATTTTCCACAACCACATCGGCAGAGAGAACCACCGATCCCTCATCAATTACGGGACCAGCACGCCAGTTCGCCGCAAAATCAAGGTTGGCGGTGAGCGTACCTTCCAGATTTTTATCTGTAATGCCACTATTGCCAAAATTGCCAAACGACGTGAACATCTGCTTAATATCGACTTTTTCGAAATGGGCATGGGACCGGATTTTCCCTCTTGCATTCACGAGTCCGTCAATACTTCCTTCGGATGTCACATGACCCTTCATGGCGTCAAATGATAATGCAGTAGCCCTAAGTGTTCCGTTAAGCAGTGCAAGCTGACCACGTATCTCCCGGGCTGTAAACGCCCTGTAAGTCAGCTTACCGATCCTGGCATCGAGGTTCAGCGCCAGGTTAGCCGGAACCTGGAGAGCAGGCGGGGCCGATTCATCGGCCTGACCTGCAGCCATCACTTCGTCCCAGTCCAAATTTCCGGCGATGAGCCTGGCATCGAGCTGCCATTGCAATGATGGCTGAAGGATGCAGAGCATAAAATTTCGGAAAGCCCCCTCAATACGAAAATCGCTCGAACCATAACGTCCGCTGAGGCTGTTTACCTTCAGGTCGTTGTTGCTGAAGGTAAAATCGCCGCGCATACCACTTAGCGGTATAGCACTTCCCTTAATAGTGGCCGATGTCCCCGACAACATAATTGTGCCGGATGCCTTTGTGCCTGGTCCTTTCTTTCCGGGATGCCCGCTGAACGAGGCGTTTATCCTTGCTTTACCGCTGAGTGCCGTGAGGTAACCCACCGGCAGGAATCCATAAACAGCGGCCAGGTCTGCATCGGCTACCAGGTTCCCTACTATACTTGGATTAGCGAAATCACTTATCCTGAAACTTCCTTTAACAGTACCTTCTTCCAGCCTGGCCGATAAATTCCTGAATGTGATATCGCCCGGATTCCCTGGTTGTTTTCCGCGAAATTGGCCGTCGAAATGAAGGTCGCGGAGCATGATACCCGTTGAACTGCGTTTGAGTGAGCCATCATGCAGGCTGAACGAAGCTGCTACAACAGGGGAATCATCGCCACCGAATTTTCCCCTGGAACTTAAGTTAAAAGCAAACTGACCCGTGGCCTTATATTCATTGAAATATTTCCTGTATGGCTGGGGCAATTCCCTTATCAGATCCTGCAGATCAACTTCCTCCGATTTCAGCGCAATATCCATCTGCCTGATGGCATGGTTGTAGATTAGATTTCCGGAAAGGCTGAATTTTAATTGCCCGAACTGAAGCTCACCCCGGTTAAATGTGTATTGTCCAATGCGGTTATCGACCCTTAGCCGTAAATCAAGACTGGCCTGTTTATCATTATGATAGGTCACCCCCTGGGTTATGATCTTTCTAAAAAGCACCGTGCCCTTCAGGCCAAGGTCGAAAATATCCTGCGAAAATTTTCCTGTAAAAATGGCTTTTCCTACTTCCAGGTTATAATCCTGAATTGTGGCTTCATTGAGATACGACACCAGCGTATTCATGACAATCAGCTTTTGGATGTCGAAACTGAACGCTGTGCGCTCTGATTTCCCTGTCGTCTTAAGCAGATGAAAATTATCTGTTCCGTCTGGATACACTTTCAGACGGAGATCGGCATCCTGAAGACGCATGCGGATGATGCTGAATTTATTTCTGAACAGGTCGGTGATGCTGAATTCCAAACTGGCTTCAGCAGCCATAAGCATGTTATTCTTCCACCTTCCTTCACCGGCATCCTTAATCCTGATGTTGTAAAAAGTCACAGATGCATAAGGGAAATGGCGCAAAACCGACAGCTCTATCCGCTCGACCGTCAGGGTCGTATTCAGCCGTTTGTTTACTTCACGCTCAAAGATCACCCTCACCTGTTCTTCAAAAGTATGGCTGACAAGCAATCCTGCAGCTGCCAGCACCAACACCAATGAAACTAAGGAAGTCCCGATCCAGAGAAATATTCGCCTGGACTTTCTGCGATCCGCATTTACCATTTTTTCAAAGTCTTAAACCATCCTTCGGGGTATTTCTTTAACGCGTGTTTAACGCGATTCAATATAACTGATTGCAGGAATCTGCTGAACTTTATTACTTTTAAAAAAAATCCTTAACATTGTAACTTTGACAAAGCATATACTGTCTAAACAAGATCACGAAAAGAAGATTTTTATTCTCTAAGCCTTTTCAGTATTTCCAGCATCATGATTGAACTGAACGAAATTAACAAATCCTATGTTACGGGGAGTAATAAACTTCATGTACTTAAGGGAATTGATCTGAAAATCGCGGCCGGCGAGTTTGTTTCGGTCATGGGTTCTTCCGGATCGGGCAAATCGACGTTGCTGAACATCATCGGCATCCTTGATAACCATGACACGGGGATCTATCAGCTCGACGGGCTGGATATCCGCAACCTTACCGAGACCAAGGCAGCTGCATTGCGAAACAAATACATTGGCTTTGTTTTTCAATCCTTCAACCTCATCAGTTTTAAGAATGCGATGGAGAATGTGGCACTTCCTCTCTATTACCAAGGTGTACCACGCCGCAAGCGCAACCGCATTGCCATGGAATACCTCGAGCGCATGGGGCTCAAGGAATGGGCCGAGCACATGCCTAACGAACTTTCGGGGGGACAGAAACAACGTATTGCCATTGCCCGCGCGCTCATAGGAAAACCAAGGGTAATCCTGGCCGATGAACCAACCGGGGCGCTGGATACGGCTACATCTTATGAAGTAATGGATCTGCTCAAAGAAATCAACAAAGAAGGAATTACCATTATTATCGTCACACACGAAAACGACATTGCCCATATGACCCAGCGTATCATTCGCCTGCGCGACGGCATCATAGAACATGATCAGGAGAATGGTCATAATGACTGATCGTTAACACCCACATTACAACCGATAAAGCAGACAAATATGTTCGACCTGGACAAATGGCAGGAGATTTTCAGCACCATCGAAAAGAACAAGCTTCGTACTTTTCTGACGGGCTTCAGTGTGGCCTGGGGAATCTTTATGCTTATCATCCTGCTGGGTTCGGGCAAAGGGCTCGAAAACGGCGTGCAGAACCAGTTCAATTCCTCTGCTTCCAACAGCTTATGGATCTGGAGCGGTCAGACCACCATAGCCTACAAGGGGATGAAACCCGGCCGCAACATCCAGATGGAGAATTCCGACTATGATATGATCCGCAATACTGTTAAAGGTGTTGAATACATATCGCCACGCAACTATATCAGGCAAAATAACACGCTATCCTATAAACGGCAGTTTGGCAATTTTGATATCCGCACGGTATACCCCGACTATGGCCTCATTGAGAAAGTTTCGGTGCTGAAAGGGCGGTTCGTGAATAAATTCGATATTGAAAAATTCCGCAAAGTGGTTATCATCAGCACAGTGGCCAGAGACGCACTCTTTAAGGGCGAGGATCCATTGGATAAGTTCATTACCATCGCCGGAATCCCTTTTAAGGTTGTAGGTGTATTTACGGATCAGGATAATAACAACGGTGAAAACAACCGTGTGGTGTACCTGCCCATGACCACTGCGCAAAGGGTATTTAACGGGGGTAATCATGTTCAGCTGATTTCGCTCACTACCGGTAAAGCTTCTGTTGACCAGAGCAAAATGATGGCTGAGGAGATTACGAGCAAGATGGCCGCCAAATACAAATTTGATCCCAATGATAAACGGGCCGTTCAGATATGGAACAATGTTGAACAAGTCGAGAAAGTGATGAAGCTTTTTGCCGGAATCCGGCTTTTTATCTGGATCATCGGAATTGGCACCATTATCGCCGGCATTGTAGGCGTCAGCAATATCATGATGATTGTTGTGAAGGAACGTACCAAGGAAATCGGCATCCGCAAGGCACTGGGGGCCACGCCTATCAGCATCATCAGCCTGATCATGCAGGAAGCTATCCTGATTACTGGCTTTGCAGGATATATCGGTCTTTTGCTTGGCATTGCCCTGCTCGAACTTATTTCCAAATATCTGCCACCTTCCGATTTCTTCCGCAATCCGGAGGCAGATTTCGGCGTTGCTGTCAGCGCTACAATAATGCTGATCATGGCGGGTGCATTGGCAGGTTTTGTGCCTGCACGCAGGGCAGCCGCCATTAAACCGGTTGATGCGCTGAGAGATGAATAAATATTCAGTCACCAATCATCAGATGATTTACCAATTCAATAAAAACTAACATGTTCGATTTAGACCGCTGGCAGGAAATATTGAGTGCGCTTATGAAGAACAAATTGCGCACGCTGCTCACAGCTTTTGGCGTGTTCTGGGGTATTTTTATGCTAATAGTTATGCTGGGCTCCGGCAAAGGCCTGCAGAATGGCGTTACTTCCGATTTTGGCAATTTTGCAACAAACAGCTGCTTCATGTGGACCCAGCGCACTTCTGTTCCCTATAAGGGATTTCCGCGAAACCGCTCCTTCAATTTCAACAACGACGATATTAAAGCGTTGCGTGAAAATATCCCCGAAATTGACTTGCTGGCTCCACGCCTGGAGGGTGGCGGCATGAGGGGTGGAGACAATGTGGTCCGCGGACTCAAATCCGGTGCATTTACCATCAATGGTGACTATCCCGACTGGAACCGTATCGACCCGGTTACAATGACTTCAGGCCGCTTCCTGAACGAAAATGATATCCTCGGACAACGCAAAGTAGCCGTGATAGGCAACAAGGTGGGTGACATCCTTTTCAAACCCGGTGAAGTAAGGCTCGACCAGTATATCCGCATCAAGGGTGTCTATTTTAAAGTGATCGGCACTTTTAAACCCGCCAATTCAAATGTAAATTTTGGCGGCGATAAGGAACAAACCATCTTTATGCCCTTTACCACATTACAAAAGACATATAACTACGGAAGCGTCGTTGGTTGGTTTGCCATGACCAGCAAGTCCGGCATTCCTGTTACAGTAGTCGAGGACAAAGCCATCGCACTAATGGCCCGACGTCACAGTGTTTCGCCTGAAGATAAGGAAGCCCTTGGCCATTTTAACATGGAAAAGGAATACAACAAAATGATGGGGCTCTTTGCAGGTATTAACGGGCTTGTATGGCTGGTCGGCACCGGAACGCTCCTGGCCGGAGTGATCGGTATCAGCAACATCATGCTTGTCATCGTGAAAGAGCGGACCAAGGAGATCGGTATCCGCAGAGCGCTCGGTGCCCGGCCGTCCAATATCATCGGGCAGATCATCACCGAATCCATTTTTCTTACCTCTGTGGCAGGTTACTTTGGACTGGTAGTTGGCGTTGCTTTGCTGGAAGGCATAAACTACCTGCTTGTAAATTCAGGCGGTGAGAGTTCCATGTTTAAACGGCCCGAAGTGAATTTTAATGTGGCCATGATCGCGCTTTTTATCCTGGTGATTTCGGGTGCATTGGCCGGCCTGATCCCCGCCCGCCGCGCCGTGAGCATTAAACCTATTGACGCGCTGCGTGATGAAAACTAAATTAATTAATATCAATCCTATCAATCCTATCAATCCTTTCAATCCTTTCAATCCTTTCAATCCCTTCAATCCCTTCAATCACATTTAAACAACAACAGAAAATATAAATAACAACGTTACGATTATGAAAACAGCTTTCAAAGTATTTATTGGCGTCATCATCCTGGTCATTTTCATCGGCACCATCGTTTATCTGTATAAAAAATCGCAGGCAAAACCCGTGATTTTTGAAACACAGTTACCCCTTGTGACAAATATCGTGAAAAAGACGGTCGCAACCGGATCCGTATTGCCACGCAGGGAGATAGAAATCAAACCACAGGTATCCGGTATCGTCGAAGCCCTTTATGTAGAAGCTGGCAAGAAGGTAAAAAAGGGAGATCCTATCGCCAAGGTAAAGATCATTCCGAATATGATCGCACTTAACGAAGCTGAATCGCGTCTGAACCGTGCAAATATCGCACTGGATGATGCAAAGCAGGCCTACGACAGGCGGAAGTTATTGTTCGACCAGAAGGTTATAGCCGCTGCCGAATTCCAGACCTACCAGATAGCGCTTAAAACAGCCAAGGAAGCAGTTGGAGCTGCAGAGGATAATCTTCAGATCACCCGCGAGGGCATTACCAAAAAAGCAGGACAGGCAACCAACACAGTCATCCGATCCACCATCGAAGGGATGGTGCTTACTGTGCCTGTTGAGGTTGGAAACTCGGTGATTGAGAGCAACAACTTTAATGCCGGGACGACCATTGCAACCGTTGCCGATATGGGCGAAATGATTTTCAAAGGCAAAGTGGACGAATCTGAGGTCGGAAAGCTTCATGAAGGCATGGAACTCATTTTATCAGTGGGTGCTATCGACAACGATAAATTCAAAGCATCACTCGAGCATATCTCTCCAAAAGGGGTAGAGGAAAATGGCGCCATTCAGTTCGAGATAAAGGCAGCGGTGAAGCTGAAGTCCACTAATTTTATAAGGGCCGGCTACAGTGCCAATGCTGACATCGTGCTTGAACACCGCGACAGTGTGATGGCAATCCCCGAAAGCCTGCTCCAGTTCAATGGTGACAAAGCTTTCGTAGAAGTAGAAACCGGACCGCAAACTTTTAAGAAACGCTTTATCAAAACCGGGCTCTCCGATGGCATCAACATCGAAGTGCTTTCAGGGCTTACTAAAAAAGACAAGATAAAAATTGTGAATATTGTGAAGGAAGAAGATAAGAAAAAATAAGTTTTAAAGGACGACGGCGCGACGGCGCGATGGCGCGATGGGTGCATGACCTCACGACTTCACGACTGCACGATACTTCGACCTGGAATTAACCTTATTAATCATAATTCATTACAGTTTAAAGCAAAAAAAAGGATAGCGCTCTTTGAAGTGTTATCCTTTTCTCGTTTAAGCAACAGCATTATTCAAAGCGAACGAATCAATCCCTTCAATCCCATCAATCCCATCAATCCCTTCAATCCCTTCAATCCCTGATCAGGAATGCCCAAGGGAAGCCTCTTCATCAGAAGATTGTCCGAAATAGCTGTAAAGCCCTTCCAGCAGTCTTTTCTCTTTCTGCTCCGGGGACAAATTGTCGTAACGACGTTTTTCTTCGTCTATTTTCTGTTGTTTTTCCTGTTCTACCTGATGAATCTCATCCATGTAGCGCTGTTCAAGCTTTTGTTTCAGGTAATTATGCGCCACCTGCGGGAATAACTCCAGCAGCAACTCCTCTTTCTCATTATTTGCCAGTTTCACGCCGCCATATTCCTCAAAAACCTGATTTTCCTGCTTTTTATAATATTTGGTATCATAAGGTGTTTCTTCACGCACACCTGCAATTTTGTAGCGAAATTCGGGATCCACAGGCACAGGCGTTTTTCCATAAACACCTTTTACCAGGTTGACATACTGTATGGATTTGGTTGTATAAACCGGCAGCCCCTTTGATTCATCGAGGGCACAATTAACCGCCTGCACACCAACGATCTGGCTTGTAGGTGTAACCAATGGCGGACAGCCTGACGCAAGCCTGACCATCGGGATCAGTTCAAGGGTTCGTGGCAGGAGTTTTTCAAGTTTCAGCTGCTTTAGCTGCGCAAGCATATTGGAGTACATCCCGCCTGGCATTTCTGCATCTTTAATCAATTCATCGGGTTCCGGGAAATTGAAATAAGATTCAATCTTATGTGTGGCTTCCAGCAGTTCATCTATTTTGTCCGATTTGGCATATGCAATAGCGAGTTCAAACAGCTGGTCGATATCGTGCGGGAGCTCATCGTGGGTAAGCGAAAACTCGCGTGGGAATTGCTTTGTGTTGTCAAAATCCGACATTTCCTCGCGGATAATCCTGAGCTCGCGATTGATCTTATCAACGGCTTCGACATTTACACCCGTATCGATACCCATCTTTTTGCAGAAAAGATGAATAATCTCATAGGATGCAGCAGCAGTGCCCCCGGCGAAGTTCATCATATTGGTGTCCACGATATCCACACCATTCACGATGGCCATAAGTGTTGATGCCAGGCCAAAACCAGGGGTGCAATGGGTGTGAAAATCAATCGGCACTTTAATGTTCTCTTTCAGGAGCCGTATAAGCACACCTGCCCTACGCGGAGGAATAAGGCCGGCCATATCTTTGATGCTGATCATATCAGCGCCCATTTCTTCCAGTTGCTTTGCTTTTTCCAGGAAATATTCGTTCGTGAAAATATTATATTTCAGCAGTTTGGCATGAAGCAATGCCTTCAGTTTAGCACGTTTGGAGAAATGAGGATCCACCGTGTAGCAAATGCAGCAATCGGCTAAACCACCGTTTTCCTTCACAAATTTGATGGTTGTACGCATGTTATCCAGATCGTTCAAGGCATCGAAAATACGCATGATACCGATTCCCGATTTTACGGCATTACGGTTAAAGCCTTCGATAACATCATCCGGATATGGGTTGTACCCGAACAGGTTGCGGCCGCGGGAAAGCGCGGTTAACAGCGATACATCACCTATGGCTGCCTTGATGGACTCAAGCCGGTACCAGGGGTCCTCATTAAGGTAACGCATGATCGAATCCGGCACTGCGCCACCCCAGACCTCCATGGCATAGAAATTGGCATCCTTGTAGAAAGGCAGGACGCGTTCGACTTGTTTCTGGCTCATGCGGGTGGCAAAAAGCGATTGCTGACCGTCCCGCAGGGTGAGGTCTCTGATTAATAATTTACGGCTCATGGGGATAAAAGAGGATATAATAGGGTGAGAAATATTAGTGTAGGTATTAGACATAAGGCAATAGGCAATGGGCAATAGGCAATAGGCAATAGGCAATCGAAAACTTGTGAAACCATAGCTCTTCAGTGCCAAAGTTTATGCAACAAAATTAGATATTTAAGATATGTGGCCGTGTGATTTATAAAAATAAATATTCGTCTTTTCTGTTTGAACATGTTAAATCACAAGTGGATCAGTTGTTTCAGAATTGGTACCTCAGTAATGTTTAAAGACTTAAAACGATTACAAACACAAAAGCCCCGGCAAATATGAAAGGTGCTCATAGAACCATACGCATTGTTAAGGCGGAAGTCACGTTCCTTACTGACTCGCAGCTCTCAATCAACAAAATGAACCTGTCGGTCATAGGTGATAATGCCATTTCGCGACTGCGCTCAGTTGCTCCCGGTTATTTCGTTGATAGCTTTTGCCTTCACATAGCTTAAATTCATAATTTAGCACACAAATCCTAAACCATTTATCCTATGCAGCGTAACCTTTTAATTGTAACCGTCGTCCTATGCAGCATTGCATGGGCCGTGAGCGGCTGCGGTCCCCGCACCGGAAGTTCAAATTCCAAAACTGATACTGTAGCCACAGCTGATACAGGTATGAAAGCAAAACTGAATGAATTCGCGGTAGTTAAACTCACCACTGATCTGAGCAAACTTACCGCGCACGAAAGACAAATGATCCCAATTCTCATGGATATTGCCAAAATAATGGATGATATTTTCTGGCAGGAGACATTAGGAGATAAACAAGCATTCCTCAGCGCCATTAAGGATCCCAGTACCATGGAGTTTGCTCAGATCAACTATGGCCCGTGGGATCGACTGGGCGACAACAAACCTTTCATTCCGGGCTACGGCGAAAAGCCCAAAGGCGCTAATTTCTATCCAACGGATATGACCAAAGCGGAGTTCGAAAAGTGGAACAACCCCAACAAAACCAGCCAGTATACAGTGGTAAAGCGCATGCCCGACGCAAGCCTGCTTTGCTTATGGTACCATGAGGCCTTTAAAAGTCAGATTGAGAAAGCTGCTGTTCTGCTCGAAAAAGCTGCTGCCCTGGCCGATGATGCAGGCCTGAAAAAATATCTGCTGCTCCGCGCCAAAGCATTCCGCACCGATGATTATTTCGAAAGCGATATGGCCTGGATGGATATGAAAACGAATACAATCGACTTTGTGGTCGGCCCTATCGAAAATTATGAGGACGAGCTCTTCGGATACAAAGCTGCGCATGAAGCTGCTATTCTTGTCAAAGACAAGGACTGGAGCCAGCGTCTTTCCAAATATTCAGCCATGTTACCCGAATTGCAGAAACAACTCCCGGTCGACCCGCGCTACAAACAGGAGAAACCCGGCAGTAACTCCGATCTCAACGCTTATGATATTGTTTATTATGCCGGCCACAGCAATGCCGGGGGGAAAACCATTGCCATCAACCTCCCCAACGACGAAAAAGTACAGTTGAAAAAAGGCTCACGCCGCCTGCAACTGAAGAACGCCATGCGGGCAAAATTCGATCATATCCTTTTGCCCATTTCCAAAGTGCTTACCGATCCCGCTGAACAGAAAAACATCACTTTTGATGCCTTCTTCTCCAACGTGATGTTCCATGAAGTTGCCCATGGACTTGGCATCAAGAATACCATTACCGGTAAAGGTCCAGTTCGCGAAGCCCTCAAGGAAAAATTCTCTGCCTTTGAGGAAGCAAAAGCCGATATCCTTGGCTTATACATGGTTTCGTGGCTCATTGCCAAAGGCGAACTCAAAAATGTAAGCCTCGACGACTGTTATGTTACTTACATGGCAGGCATCATTCGCTCGGTGCGCTTTGGAGCAGCCGATGCGCATGGAAAATCCAATATGATGTGTTTTAACTATTTTGAGGACAACGGTGCCTTTAAGCGTAATACCGATGGCACCTACCATGTGGATATCGAAAAAACGAAGAAAGCTGTCGATGGATGGTCGGCCATCGTGCTCAGGTTTGAAGGCGACGGCGATTATGAAGGTGCATCAAAATACATGGAGACAAACGGAGTCATCCGCCCTCAACTGCAGCAGGATATTGCCCGCCTAAAATCAGCCAGCATACCGCTCGACATTATTTTCGACCAGGGTGTGGAAGCCATGGGGCTGAAGAACAACTAAATTAAAAACACTAAAACAAAACAACTAAAACAACCAATTAATGAAACAGAGACTATTTGCGATTTTATTATTTACGTCCATCGTCATCCGCGGTTTCGCAGGCTCCACCCCCGACGAAGGCATGTGGCTTCCCATGTTCGTGGAAAGGCTCAATTATACTGATATGCAGAAAATGGGTCTGCACCTGACTGCCGACGAGATTTACAGTATAAACCATGCCAGTCTCAAGGATGCCGTTGTCAGCCTTGGTGGCTTTTGCACAGCCGAAGTTGTATCCAACGAAGGCCTGCTGCTGACCAATCACCATTGCGGGTATGATGCCATTCAACAGCACAGTTCTGTTGATGCCGATTATCTGACCAATGGCTTCTGGGCCACCCAAAAAAGCGAGGAACTGCCCAATGAAGGACTTACCGTGTCGTTCCTGGTGCGCATGGACGACGTTACCACTAAAGTGCTGGAAGGAATCTCTGATACGCTGGCTGAAGGCGCCCGTGCAGCTGCCATTTCCAAAACCATGGAAGCACTTAAAAAGGAAGCTTCCGAAAATGGGAAATATGAAGTATCGGTAAAAGGGTTTTTCAATGGCAATGAATACTACCGTTTTGTTTATGAAGTTTACAAGGACATCCGCCTGGTAGGCGCTCCGCCTTCAGCCATAGGTAAATTCGGCGGCGATACGGACAACTGGATGTGGCCCCGTCATACGGGAGATTTCAGCATGTTCCGCATCTATTGTGCACCTGACGGTTCTCCGGCTGTCTATTCCAAAGACAACGTTCCATATAAGCCCAAACGCGCACTCAAGGTCTCCATCAAAGGTTTTCAGAAGGATGACTTTGCCATGATATGGGGATATCCGGGCCGGACAGACCGCTACAGCACATCCTGGGGTGTAGAAGCCAACCTGAGCGAAATAAATCCTGCCATCATCAAGTTGAGCGAAAAAGTGCTCAGTATCATGAAAACCGGGATGGATGCCAGCGATAAGGTACGCATCCAATATGCATCTGACTATGCAAGCCTTGCTAATTTCTGGAAAAACAAAGTAGGCGAAAGCCGCGATCTGAAAAGGCTGAAAGTGACCGACAAAAAGAAAGCCATTGAAGAACAATTTGCACAATGGGTTAATGCCGATCCCAAACGAAAGGCCAGATACGGCAATGTTCTCCGGGATTTTGCCGACGAATACAAACAATTTAAGGATGGCAACCTCAACAAATACCAATGGTATGTGAACATGTCATTTTATGGTTCCAAGTCATTTCCCTGGCCTATGAAGATGACCGGACTCGAAACGTTGCTTTCGTCAAAAATTCCTGCCGATTCGCTGAAAGCAAAACTTGCTTCCTTCCGTGAACAAGGGCAGGAGCACTTCAAGGATTATGACGCTCCAACCGAAGAGAAGATTTATGCGGCCATTCTTGAGATGTTCTATAATGATATCCCAAAAGAGATGCACCCGGATATTTATCAAACCATCACGAAGAAATATAACAATGATTTTGCTGCCTATGCCAAAGCTGTTTTTGAGAAATCCATCTTCGCAACGGCTGAAAATTTCAATGCCTTCCTTGACAAACCTTCGCTGAAAAAACTTAAGAAAGATCCATCTTATCTCACGTTCAATTCATTTTACGGCGACTTTATAAAGCGAAACGGAGAAATGATGCAGCTGTATTCAAAATTAAAGAAATCTCAACGCCTCTTCCTCGAAGGGCTTCGTGATATGCAGGCAGGCAAGGTATTCTATCCCGATGCCAACTCCACCATGCGCATGACGTACGGCACAATATTGGATTACTATCCTGCCGATGCCGTTCATTACGATTTTGTTACACATCTTTCGGGCGTCATGGCCAAAGAAGATCCGACAAATGAGGAATTTGTAGTGCCTGCAAAACTGAAGGAACTATACCTGAAAAAGGATTTCGGACGCTATGGCAGCAATGGTGACCTGGTAACCTGCTTCCTCACCAATAACGATATAACAGGCGGCAACTCCGGCAGCCCGGTGATGAATGGCGACGGTGACCTCATCGGCATTGCCTTCGACGGCAATTGGGAGGCCATGAGTGGCAACATTGCCTTTGAACCGGAACTGCAGCGAACCATATGTGTTGACATCCGTTATGTCCTGTTCATCATCGATAAATACGCAGGCGCCAAAAACCTGATCGACGAGATGACGATCGTCCAATAAGAACAAATGCATTTTATGAAGCTAAAGAGGCTGCCACTTTATGAGGCGGCCTCTTTATTTTTTTAATTTACCCACGACTAAGCTTGTTGCCTCAAAAAAAGCCGAAGCACCCAAACAATAAACGCATTTATACGTTCTTAAATACAAAATCAACTTTTTGTCTAAGAAAAGAGTACATTTTGTTTTCCTGGTTTTATTTCAATTGCTGGTGTTCCTGGCACCCGGCATGATCAAAGCTACACACCATCATGCGATTGGACGATATAATCCTGAATTGGCCGGCAGTGCAAAAACCTTTTCAAAGGCATCCTCTGCATGTGCCATCTGTAACTTTGAATTTGTAACTTCCTTCCCGAGTGATGAATCCCGGTTTGGCCTTTTGAAACTGGCAACCCGCATAGAAAACACTGACCTCATCCAACAGACTTTTAAACCTTCTTTCTCTTCATGTTTGCTCCGGGCTCCACCCGTTGCATAGATATTCTCTTTCCTTTATTTTCTTTTAATACTGGTCACTGATAATTTAGCTGTAAAAGATTAAATTCTCATTTATCTTTCCTGCGAACATGAAAAAAACCTTTATAACGCTGATTGGCGTATTCATACTTATATCAAATAGTATTAGTGCCACAGGCTTAACCTCAGCAAAAACTTCCCTTTCGGGCATCATAAGCGATAAAAAAACCGGCGAGACAGTTGTCGGAGCCGTCCTTTATATTCCCGACCTGCAAACAGGGACAACTTCGGATGAAAAAGGCAGGTATAAACTGGAGAATCTGCCCAGGACAAAAGTACTGGTGCAGGTAACCTTCATAGGATACAGAACGGTTATCGAAACAGTTGACCTGGAGAAGGTTTCGGTGAAGAACTTTGAAATGGAATATGCAGCAACGGAAATGAATGAAGTTGTTGTCACAGGACTTTCAAAAGCCGCCGAGCAGAAACGCACTCCCACCCCCATTGCGGTGGTTCCCAAACTTGCATTGCTGCAGAGTGCTTCAACAAATATTATTGATGCATTAGCAACGCAGCCGGGCGTTTCGCAAGTCACGACCGGCACGGGAATTTCAAAGCCTGTTATCCGCGGATTGGGCTATAACAGAGTAGTTGTCATAAACGATGGTATACGGCAGGAAGGACAGCAATGGGGAGATGAACATGGTATCGAGATCGATGAATTTTCGGTGAATAAGGTGGAGATTCTCAAAGGGCCGGCAAGCCTGGCTTTTGGGTCTGATGCAATGGCCGGAGTGGTGAATATGATTTCAGCCCCCACCCTGCCCGAGGGCAAAATTGCCGGAAATATTTCCACGAATTGGCAGACCAACAATGGATTGTTTGGTTATTCCGCCGATTTGGCGGGGAATAAGCAGGGCCTGGTTTGGGATCTGCGTTACAGCAATAAACAGGCTCATGCTTACCGGAATAAATATGATGGTTATGTTTTTAACTCAGGATTCAGGGAAAATGCTTTAAGCGGGCTCCTCGGATTAAATAAATCATGGGGATTTTCACACCTGATACTGAGTATGTACAATTTTACTCCCGGAATTGTGGAAGGTGAGCGCGACAGCCTGACTGGCAGGTTCATAAAAGCCATTGAGAGCAATGGCCTGGCGATCAACGACATTGCTTCCGATAATGACTTTAAATCATATACACCATTCACGCCCTATCAGAAGATACACCATTACAAGGCTGCATTGAACAGCAGCTTCATTGTTGGCAAGGGAGACATAAAGTCAACCATTGGCTTTCAGCAGAACCAGCGACAGGAATATGCAAATGTGCTGAGCCCGGGTGAATATGGCTTATACTTTCTGCTGAATACGCTGAACTACGATGTGCGCTATAATCTCCCCGAGAAGAAAAACCTTGATGTTTCATTCGGGATAAACGGAATGCAGCAGGTTTCCACAAACAAAGGCGCAAAATTCCTGGTTCCTGAATTCAATTTGTTTGACATTGGCGTTTTCTCCATCCTGAAGAAATCGTTCGGCAGGTTCGACCTTAGCGGTGGACTGCGATACGACACGCGCACCGAACATGGCAAGGATTTATACGTGAACACCCAGGGGGTAAAAGTTGACCTCCCCGATGCAGGTTCGATCCATCAGTTCACTGAATTCAAAACAATATTTACAGGTATATCGGGCAGTATTGGTGCAACAATGCAGATTTCGAAAACACTTTATACGAAACTCAATATCTCACGCGGTTACCGTGCCCCGAATATTGGCGAACTGGGTTCCAACGGAGTTCATGACGGAACCGTGCGCTATGAGATCGGCGACCCCAACCTTAAGGCAGAAAGCAGCGTGCAGTTTGATTATGCACTGGGATTAAACACTGAACACCTCTCGGCCGAGGTAGATATTTTCGACAATGCGATCGACAACTTTATTTTCTCGCGCAAGTTGAGCAGCGTCGCCGGCGGCGATTCTATTACCAGTGGTTACAGCACTTTCAAATTTGTAGCAGGTAATGCACATCTGCTTGGAGGCGAAATCCGCTTCGATGTTCACCCTCACCCATACGACTGGATCCACTTCGAAAATGCATTTTCCTATGTTCAGGCCGTCCTGCTCAACCAACCCGCTTCTTCAAAGTACCTGCCCTTTACACCT
>JBBRRV010000058.1:0-17216 GCA_038246075.1 Bacteroidales bacterium | reverse complement strand
ATATTTTTATTCGTTGAGCCGGATCCTGCAAACATTTCTCTTAGATTTTTCATGGCTATTAATTTAGTGATTTAGAATAGTACAAAGTTACAGCCCCAACCCTGGCAATACACTATATAATTCATTGATTATTTTACATAATTCACAGATATTTAGGCATTTTCAATTGATTTTCGTTTATGCTCCCCAAGGTTCTTAAAATAGGAAGGTGTAAATCCGGTTACTTTTTTAAACTGTCCCGACAAATGCGCAGCACTGCTGTATCCCAACTCATAAGCAATTTCGTTTACTGTTTTTTCATCATAAACCAGCAACTCTTTTACGCGTTCAATTTTCAGATTTATCATATACTTTTCGATTGTAGTACCCTCCACAGATGAAAAAAGTGTACTCAGGTAATTATAATCCAGGTTCAGTTTATCTGTTAAATAATCAGATAAATTCACTCTGATGTCTGCCGTTTGGTTATAAATCAATTCGATAATACTATTTTTTACATGTTCTATAAAACGACTCTTTGAATCGTTGATGGTTTCGAAACCAACATTTTTTAGTTGATGTTCTATAAGTTCCAGTTTATCTACAGGTATAGGTTCGTTTATAGTAACTTTTCCCAGTTGAACATTAACCTGCTCTATTCCGACTTCATGGAAAATATTGGAAACAACCATGATGCATCGGTTACAAACCATATTTTTGATGTAAATATTCATATTATTAAATTTAAAAGTTTAACTACTTCCTGTTTCCATTCAAAGTTGTATTGACCTTTCCCCGTTATTAGTTACAGTTCTTCTTTGATCTCACCACAGCTTGGCATTTTACTTCCCAAATATGGATTTTGAACAATTTTGCTGTCATTGATCCAATATGCCCCTTTGCCATCAAAAGCCATTGAGCAGTATATGGCAAATAAATTGCCTTGTTTTAACCCGAAACTTTTTATGGTACAATACATTATTTCTGATAGATGACTGAAATAGGAACGTTTATTTTCAAGTCCTTTTATGTGATGCATTTCTTTAAGTTTGGCCTCATACAATATCTGGTGGTTTCTCCAGGCTTCAAGGCCTTTGCCTTCCATTTTCGTTGGAATAACTGCAGCTACTTTCTCTGACATCAATTCAACGGCCTTGTCTGTAGCTGGCTCATCATTTTTTCCCAACGCATCTTTTACCTGTAAGTAGGCAATAATTACTTGTTCCATCTCAGTTTTAGTTGATTCTGCCAATTGGTAAGGATTCTCAAGGATTAGAATATCCTTGTGAGCGAAATTCTCAGCCAGGCTGCTGTGTTGCTTGTGCACATCTCCCGTCTTTTCTTGTGGAAGTTGATTACTCATAGCACCATGTTCTATGGGCATCTCGCTTTGTTTTTCCGCATTCTGTTGAGCACCTCCTCCGCAAGCTGTTAAAGAGATGATGACGGAGAATGCCGCTAATTCGAATAATTGTTTTCTAAGTTTCATGATTGTTTAATTTAAGGTATTATTCATTTTATTTCAAGTTTATTTCTTTGATGTTATGTTATAAAAATAAGCTATACAAGCACCTACAAGCCAGCCAATAATGAATTTTTCCACGAGTCCGATTAAAGCTTCCCACCAGGGAACCTGCATGCGGATGATGGAAGAAGTATCTAATTCGTGCAACAAACTATTGAAAAACTTAACGCTACCGTCGTGACCCACTGTTGCCATAAGTATTACAAAACCCAAATACAGGATAGCTGCGGTTAAACCGAAAGCGAATCCAAATCGTTTAATGTCGATGGTTTTCATGATTTTTTGTTTTTAATGAGTTTGAATTTGTATGTTCATTCTCATTACCATGCTGATGCTCGCCATGTCCGTGCATAGGCATTAGAAGATGGCAGGCAAACATGAACGCAATGAAGATAAATATTGAAATCCCACTGTTGATTCCTAGCGCCGGAGCCAGAAAGATGAAGAGAATTGGCAACACACAGCCAATGATCATCCAGAAGAAATGTTTATCTGTTTTCATAGTTTGAAAGTTTGTAATGTATTAAATTCATTTTGCATATCCTGCGTATTCAGTTGATGGTTTGCCGCGTCTTTGGGCATTGGCATATCCATTCTCATTCTGGTTTCAGGAATTGTTTTGGGTATAAGGCAGCGAATCTGGCAGATCGAGGCGGGTCACTCCAATTCGATTGTCAGCCATACCATAGTAAACATCAAAGCGGTTTGGGGTCCCAAGGTCATGGCGGCAGTCTATCCCGGTAGGGAAAACCACGTTATCAACAATTCCAATCTGCTCTTCCGGTAGCTCAGGTTTCAATATCGGCTGTTGTGAACGGTAAATGATAGTACAAGGATCCTTTTCAGACAGAATTATCAATCCCGCTGAATAATGCAGTTGATTACTGTCCTTGGTGGTTGGCTCTTCTTTCTGAACTCCATGATAGAGGAACATCCATCCAAATTTGGTTAATACCGGAGGAGTACCGGCCCCGATTTTAAGCATTTCCCATTCAGATACGGGTATTGCCAGGGGGTGATGTAAAGTAAACTCCGGGTACCAGTTTTCAATATTTTCAAGGTGCATGGTGCAATAGGAAAACCAGATACTTTCCCTGTTACAGTCTAGCTCGCAATTCAAGGGCTGATGTATCTTTTCCTCCGGGCTTGTTCCGGGAAAGAGTGGCCTGTGCAACATAACGATACACGTGTGACCATGCGGGTCCGGAATAGCCAGGGGAAACAGGCACGCATCCTTGTTATTGATACCGTTAAATTCAATATCCTCATAAGGCATATAGGTAGCCAGACCCAACCGCTCCCAATGGAACAGATCCTTTGATTGTGCAAAGGCTATACGTGGCCCATCTTGCGAAAATGCCGTGTAAGTCATGATGTAATGTTCAAGTGGGTCCACATAATTTACCCGGGGATCTTCGCATCCGCCACCACCATCGGGGCGTTTTTCATAATCTGCTTCTGGTTCAAGCGCAATGCCCATTCGCTCCACACCAACAGGATCACCAACTTTGTTGAATTTAACTCTTGCAATACCAATACGGGAATAATTATCCTTTGTAACTATTCGGGGGAACAGATAAAGATGCCCATCCTTACCTCTTACAGCCGCAGGGTTTAAAACACCTCCGGCTTCCTGTATGTTTCCAGGCTCTGGTTCCATAATCACGCCTAGACGTTTCATTCTAAACTCATTCATAAGACCCCATATCCGTTAACTGCTACGCTTGTTTTTTTTCATTTTCATTTTCATTTTCATTCTTTTTAGAGATGGATTTTACTTTCAACAATTTTGCATTGATGGCAACAACAATGGTGCTTACACTCATGAGTACAGCACCTACAGCAGGAGTCAACAAAATGCCGTATTTGTATAGTACACCTGCTGCAAGCGGTATGGCAACAATATTGTAGCCGGTTGCCCATACTAAATTCTGAATCATTTTGCGATAAGTTGCTTTGCCAAATAAGATCAAACTCGCAATGTCCTTGGGATTACTATTCACTAAAACTATTCCTGCCGTTTCGGCAGCAATGTCGCTTCCACTTCCAACCGCGATTCCTATGTCAGCCTGAGCTAATGCAGGTGCATCGTTTACACCGTCACCCGTCATGGCAATAAATTCTCCTTTTGCTTGAAGTTCTTTTATCTTTTCTAATTTCTGATCCGGTAACACTTCAGCAAAATATCCATCCATTTTTAGTTCATCGCTTACGCTTTTTGCAACCGTTGCATTATCACCGGTGAGTAAAATGGATTTGATGTTATTGTCGTGAAGCGTTTGTATTGCTTCAGCAGATTCCGGTCTTATTTTATCTCCCAATGAAATGTATCCGGCCAATTTGCCATCTGCCATTATGAAAACAATCGTTTCAGCCTTGCTGCTTGTATAATTTTCGGGCAAATCAATTTTGTTTTCTTTGAGATAACCGGGACTAACTACTTTAATGTTTTTCCCTTCTACCTCAGCTTCAATTCCTTTTCCTGTGATGGCTTTAAAATTAGTTGCTTTAGGAATTGTTAATGAAAGTTCTTTGGCTTTGGCAAGGATTCCGGTTGCAATGGGATGTTCTGAATTTTGTTCTAAAGCCGATGCAATGCGGACAATTTCTTTTTCATCAAACCCTGATTGCAGCGGTTTTATTCCTGCCACTTCAAATTTACCGATGGTGAGCGTTCCTGTTTTATCAAAAATGATGGTAGTTATTTTTCGTGAGTTCTCAAATGCTGTTCTGTTTTTAATGAGTAACCCGTTTTTTGCCGACAGCGTGGTGGAGATAGCAACAACCAATGGAACAGCTAAACCGAGTGCGTGAGGACAAGTAATAATAATTACGGTTACCATTCGTTCCAATGCAAATTGAAGAGATTCACCAGCAATTAACCAAAACGCAAATGTTCCGAAGCCAATCGTCAATGCGATGATAGTGAGAACGAGTGCTGCTCTGTCAGCCAGTAATTGTGTTTTTGATTTTGACTTTTGCGCATCATCCACCAACTTGATTACCTTGGATAGATAAGAATCGGCCGAAGCATGTGTAACAGTCACTTTAATGGAACCATTGCCATTGATGGATCCTGCAATTACTTTTTGACCCTTCGTTTTTTTTACCGGAGTTGATTCACCGGTAAGCATGGATTCATTTAAATAACTTTCTCCTTCCGCGATAAGACCATCTGCTGCAACCTTCTCACCCGGTTTAATCAGAATGACATCGCCTTCTTTAAGCGTATCTGTTTTTACATCACTTGTCTTGGTGCCACTTACAAGATGTGCCTCGTCGGGCATTAACTGCACAAGCAATTCCAATTCATGGGATGCGCCGGCAATTGATTTCATTTCAAGCCAATGCCCAAGCAGCATGATTGTAATCAGTGTTGCCAGTTCCCAGAAAAAATCTTCTCCCTTTAGACCAAACACTGTTGCTGCACTATATATGTAGGCGGTTGAAATAGCCACAGCAATAAGAATCATCATTCCAGGCGTACGGTTTTTTAGTTCCGTCCAGAATCCTTTCAGAAAAGTAAGACCTCCGTAAAAGAAAACGGCCGAAGAAAGTGCAAAAGCGATATATTGCGATCCTGCAAATTGCCAGTTTATGCCTACAAGCTTTTGAAGCATTGGAGATAATACCATTATCGGAATGGAGAGGGCAAGAGAAATGAAAAACCGCAGTCTGAAATCTGCGATCATCATTTTATGATGATCATGCCCATCCATGCCCATGGGCACTTTGCTGCTTTGCATTTTTGCATGCTCCTCTTTGCTCATGTTCATTTTCGAGCTGCCTTCTCCCGCAGATTTTTCCTTATCGGATTCTTTTTCCGGGGAGTCCGTTGTGCTCATTTTTGCATGCTCCGCTTCGCTCATGTCCATTTTTGAGTCATCTTTCGCTGAAGGTTCCGCTTTGGTGGTTTCTTTATTCGGAGAAACTTCATCCTGCTGTTCCTCCTTTGGAGTTTCTGCTGCTGTAGTCTTCTCTTTCTGGTTGCTCATTTTTGCATGCTCCGCTTCGGTCATGTCCATTTTTGGATCGTCTTCCGCCGAGGATTCCTCCACCTGAACTTCTTTTTCCGAAGGAGCTGCATCCTTAGGTTCCTCTTTCGGAGTCGTCTCTTCTGGTGACGCTGCTTTTGGAGCATCGGTATTGGCATCGTCCGTTTTAACTGTAATCTTCGGCTCTTTGTCGTCCGGACCGGTATTGATGTTTATAATGATGTTTGCCATGATGTTGTTTTTATTTAAATTTTTCCGGAATGAGATACTTTCTTTTTCGGTGTCACTACTTTCGAAGGTTTCTTTTTAGGAGCGCTCATTTTTTTATGTTCTTCTTCAGTCATATCCATTTTTTTCATATCGTCTTTATTTACAGATTCATCCTGTGGAAATTCTTTTACCAATTTGGGGTCTTCTCTCATTTCTTCTTTCGGAGTTTCCTCATTCGCTGATATTGTTTTTGGAACAGCTGTATCAGCGTTTTCCGTGGTAGTTGTTACAGTGGGTTCACTATTCTCCGGACCGGTATTGATATTGATTATAATGTCTGTCATGATTTTGAATTTAAATTTGTTTAAAATTTATTTGAATTTGGTCAAATTGTTCTTTGGTAAGGTCACCTTCTGCGTCAGCCTCTTAATAAAAAGACAATGATGTGTACACCAGCAAGCGGAATAATCCAGATATCCCCAGCCCGTAAGTCAGCCCAAAGAATTTCCGTGAATCCTTTATTTAATTATGAGTGCTTCAATTAGAAGTCGGAACGAGATGACATTGTCTGATTAAACTCTTAATCCAGAAATGTATAATGCGAGGCACCTAATGCCTCCTGAAATGTATCTGTTTTAATAGCCTGAGAAGAATTAATCTCTGCCTGTTTTTTCGCAAGGTTCACATTTACAGATATTATGCCAGGGGCAGCAGATAATAATTCTTCAACTTTTACAACACAGCCACCGCAGCTTATGTCGCCGATATGGTGCTTACTAACGATTGAATTTCCCATGACTTCTGAATTTTGATTGTTAATGATTAGTTTATTTGTTGTAATCAATGCCGGACCGGTTGCCTGATCTCGCAGGCGAACCGGATCGACATCGTTTTTAGTGGGCTGAAGGCAAACTAAGCAATTATGCTGCTGCCGGATGAATATTTATTTTTTCTCAACCATATCCATTCCACATTTTGAACATTTGCCTGGTTTGTCGCTCGTGACTTCGGGGTGCATCGGGCAAACGTACATGGCCATGTGGTTCATGTTACTCTTCATTTCAGTTGTGTTTTTTGAAGTTTTATGCATCATATTGCCACTATGCATCATTCCGTTCATATCCATAAACTGACCTTCTTTCATCTTCATCGTTTTTCCGTCTTTCATCATGCAATCTCCATTGGTCATGACTTTTGTACCATTTTTCATGGTCATGTCCTTGTCCATAGGCATCATTTTCCCATCTTCCATCTGCATCATTTTCCCATCTTTCATCATATAGCCATCTTTCATCGTAGAGCTAACTTTTGTCGTTTTAGTTTTAGTTGTTGTTTTTGTCTGCGCAAAAGCGTTGCTTGCTGTGAAGGATAACGCCAGGAAGAGCATAAACACAACCAGGGGCGAAATTAATTTCTGGATTTTCATGATTTTCATTTTTTGAGTAAAAGAATGCTTCAGTTCCGCTGTCGCCCGGCTCTTCAGTTTCGCTGTTGCCCGTTTTTTATTATTAATTTTGAATTGATAGGATTAAAACAATAGGATTAAAACTCCATGTTATTTCCACATTATTTTACCGGATGATGCAGGGCATGACTGATTCTGATGCTGTTCATCATACGGTAATTCTGATTGATCATGGCAGTATCACCCATATAGGTATGAGACCCCATCATATTGCTGCCGTGCATGGAACTTCCACCCATCATATTGCTGCCCATCATATTATCACCATCCTTCATTTCCTGGCAATAGGTAAGATAATGTGATTTGAAAATTGAATCATTCATATGGTACAGACTATCTTCCTTCATTACGCCGGCAGCGGTAAATTGACCGGAAGTACTGACCTGAAGTTTAAGCAAATCATCATTTGTTTTAGCAGCGGCAGATGCTTTGAGCAAGATGCCCTCGGTGTTTGAGAGTTTGGTGTTTAACTGATCAGTATTGCTTTCTTTCGTGCAACTGAAAGTGATAAGCATTGCTGCTCCAATCAACAGGGTAAGGCTGAGAATTTTTTTCGTGTTTTTCATTTTTATTTGTGTGTAGGTTATTATTAGTTATGATGCGTAATTATGAGGGTTAATTATCCTGGAAAGCTTGCAAACACTACATTTTAGAAATGCGGACCATCAGACTTTTTGAACCATTTAAAAGGTTCAGCCATGATGCCGATGCTATTAGCATTTGAATGCGAAAGCCACCATAAAGTTTTTGATAACGTAAGAAATCAGCAGGGGATAGAAGGGGGAAATGGTAAACAACACCTGACAGACCATCAATGATGCGTCAATAATGCTTCAAAAGGTTTATTGATGCTGTCAAAAGGTGGTTCTTCCCCTATAGCGGGGTTCAGCAACGGAAATTACCAAGGGATTCCGGCGAATGGCCGGCTTTGGCAATCAAAAAATTTCGCTGATAGATTAAGTCAGCAAGGGGAAAAGTAAATAAATGACCAAACACGTCAATAAAATTTGACGCATGCAGGGTAAGTGCTTCGGTGAGTGACTCTGTAGTTGTAACGGAGGATTCGGCCTCAAAGGCATCATCTACCTTTGAGAATTTGAAAACATTGTGGCATTTGTCGCAATGACCATTGCAGCATGATTTTGGTGTGGAATACACAGAGAACCCGTGTTCATCCGAACCGCAATAATGCCTGGTAATGGGAATACCACCTGTTGCTATCAGCAGGAGCATCATAATTACAATATTACCAACCCGTTTGATCATCATATTACTTGAACTATTCAGTAGAAAGGCATTAAATGGAAAGGCGTTCAATGTTTCCGGATGCAAAGATGGACACTTTCGTAAAGGAAAGTGTTACATAATTACATAAAGAATTTACATAATTCACACCCGAACATTTTCTGATTCCGGTTCAGAGGTGCTTCGTCTATTTTTTTCGAAGCTTGGCATAAATCCCAACAACAACAACGAGAATAGCCAGGAGGAGAAACCAGCCCCAGCCAAATCCCATCCCCCATCCGTGTCCTCCAAATCCATCCATCATCATACACCTCCTTTTTTAAAAAAATTAAATCGTTTATTGGTCATCCGTTCTTATAATGCAGCTATTACCCGGATAAGTTTTTCTTTAATTTCTCCGGCAATCTCCGCTAAATCTTTATTATCAATGGCCATCATAGATGCAACCGGATCAATGGCGGCAACTTCTGTTTCATCCGCACCAAGTTCCTGCACGATCACATTGCAGGGCAGCATCGTGCCGATCTTGTCCTCAAAAAGAATGGCTTTGTAAGCATATGAAGGGTTACAGGCCCCCAGGATCTTATACTTCCTGAAATCGACATTTAATTTTTCCTTCAGTTTCTCGTGCAGGTCTATTTCAGACAGTACGCCAAAGCCTTCGGTCATCAGCAACTCTTTAACCTTTATCACTGCTTGCTCAAAACTGGTATTAAGTTTCTTACTGATATAGTATTTCATTATTGTTTTTTTTATGTTTCATTTTCAATAAAACGTCACTCCCGGGAATTTCAAATGAAGATCACTATTGCGCTTAATGAACCACTACCAGCTTCATATTGCAGACAGGACAGTTCCCTGGCTTATCATAGGTCTTACTGCCTTCACAATGCATGGGACATTGGTATCTAAACTCATGTGTGTCATCATTTTCGTCTTTGTCATGGCCCTTTAGACTTTGGGATGTAACCGGTTTTTGCAGTTCAGGCTTGTCTCCTGGTGTGAACATGTTATCGTTATCTGTTTTCATCTGTTCTTATTTAAAGGTTCCTGTATTGAAAATTGATTCTTATGTTGTTCATCCATAAAAGCATGAGCGGGAACAGGCACTTTCATATGTATGAAGGATTTGGCTCTAAGGTTAGCGGTTCATCACGAGTTGCAGGGAAAACCTGGCAACATCACTGTTCCAAATGCCCGAAGCAGGCTATAAGGGCCTGAACTTTGTCGTCCAGGCCCTTTAGGTGAGCACTTAAACTTGCCACAGGCTCATTACTTCACGGTGTATTTGAACTGTGTTGTTTTGGTGTCTGTGCCAATTTTTGCATTCACAGTAAACTGGTATTCCCCCTTTTCAGCGAGTGTGATACCAGCCCCGAAGTGATCCTTCATCATACCAGTTCTGAGTTCCACTGATGCGTCCTTCTTTGATGGCGACACAATCAGAATACTGGCGCTGGCATTTGTGATTTCTTTCCCGCTAGACGCATCAGTTAATAAGAGTGCAATATGATGCGTTCCGGCCATCATTGCCAGCCTTGTATCTTTGTCCATCCCCATGCCTTTTTCACCCATCCCCATCATATCCTTGTCCATTTTCATGTCCTTGTCCATCCCCATATCCTTGTCCATTTTCATGTCCTTGTCCATGGATTCGTTTCTTTCAGCCATCATTTTTTTATTTTCCTCCTGCGTCGTGAGCCATATTTTAAAGTGCACGCCCTGTGAGGTTGCTTCAAATGTTGTCTTGCCCATCATGCTCATCATTTCATGATGCTTCATGCCGGTTTTGCTCTTGCCGGCTTCAGTTTGCTGTCCGAACATTGGTAATGAAAATACGATTGTAAGGACAATGGATAAAAATGCAATTTTTGTTTTCATGATAAGTCCTTTCTGTTTTGGTTTATAATTTGCAGTTGAATAGCTATAATACAAAGATAATACGTGTTTGACCAAAATGCATCATATTACATCGTAAAAAAATTACCTAACTTTCAGGCTGTCAGGCATGTCAATTTTGATCTTTGCCCAATCTCAGCAGGAAATTATCTGACCTGTTCACGTATTGTCTTGCGCTTCGAAAAAACCGCTTTGAAACAAAATCGTATTATCAGGTTAGTGAGATACTCAAATTATCAGAATAGTCTGTCCTTTAGCATTGATTTATCTCCGCTGATAACCAGGATGATATACTAATATTTATGTATAATAAATGACCAAGAAACAGCTGAATTTAAATAGTTTCCTTCATTTCTTTTTCATATTCTTCTTTGCTGATTTCACCTTTAGCATATCTTTCTTTTACGGCTTCCTTAGCAGGATTCTGTTTCAGCCTTTTATACCGCGTTATAACCCTGACAACTGTCCAAACTATTAGAATAATAACGATAACACCAATAATCACATGCCAGGGGAATCCTATTCCATATCCTGCTGAATCGTTTAACATGTTCATAATACACCTCCTTTTTTAATTTATTTTTAATGATCTAATCTCTTTGGGATTAGTTCCCCGAAGCTTTGCTTCGACAGGAATTATTTTTATGATAATACTTCAAAACACTGCGTCGAGGTAGTCAGTTTTCAAAAAGTTTGACAAATAATTTATAAAATTTCCCGTATTATTTCTGCGTATTCTTCTTTACTGATTTTCCAGCTGGCATATCAGGCCTTTAAAATATCCAACGGAGACTTTTTATTTAGCAAATTTATATTGCTGTTTTGATTCAGAACTTTAACTGCTTTATAATTTTATAATATTTATTGCTTTATTAATTCAGAATGCGTATGTTGCCCGTGCGAATGCCCACCTCCGCCACAGCATGAATTTGTTTCAATATTTTTATGCGTTGAATCGAAACTAGCAGACATATCTCTTAGATTTTTCATGACTATTAATTTAGTAATTTATAATAGGACAAAGTTACAGCCCTTAACCAGGAAACACATTACATAATTCATTGATTCTTTTATATGATTCTCAGATTTTCAGACATTATCAATTGATTTTCGTTTTTGTTCCCCAAGGTTCTAAAAACAGGGAGGTGTATATCAGGTCACTTTCTTAAACTGACCCGGCAAATGCGCAGCACTGCTGCACCCCAGCTCATAAGCAATTTCATTTATGGTTTTTTCATCATTCACCAGCAACTCTTTAACGCGTTCAATTTTCAGGTTTATCATATACTTCTCGATGGTGGTGCCTTCGACAGATGAAAAAAGTGTACTCAGGTAATTATAATCCTGGTTCAATTTAGCTGTTAAATAATCAGAAAAATTAACGATAATAGCTGCCGGATGATTATAAATCAATTCTATTATACTCTTTTTTACATGTTCTATAAAACGGCTCTTTGAATCGCTGATGGTTTCGAAACCAACATTTTTAAACTGACGTTCTATAAGTTCCAGTTTTTCTAATGGAATAGGATCAGTTATAGTAACCTTTCCCAGTTAAATGCTGGCCTGAGTAATCCGGACATCTTGAAAAATGTCGGCAACAACCATGATGTATCGATTACAAACCATATTTTTGATATACAGATTCATCTTGTTAAATCTAAAAATTTAACGCCTTCCTGTTTCCATTTAAAGTTGTATTGACTTTTCCGCGTTATTAGTTACAGCTCTTCGCTGATTTCACCACAGGCAGGCATTTTACTTCCCAAATATGGATTTTGTATAATCTTGCTATCACTGATCCAGTATGCGCCTTTTCCATCAAAAACTATGGGGCAGTAAATTGCAAATAAATTACCTTGTTTTAACCCGAAACTTTTTATGGTACAATACATTATTTCAGACAGATGACTGAAATATGAGCGTTTGTTTTCAAGCCCTTTTATGTGATGCATTTCTTTAAGTTTGGCCTCATACAATGTCTGATGGTTTTTCCAGGCTTTAAGGCCTTCGCCTTCCAATTTCGTTGGAATAACTGCAGCTACTTTCTCTGACATCAATTCAACAGCCTTATCTGTGGCCGGCTCATCTTCTTTTACCAAAGCATCTTTTACTTTTAAATAGGCATCGATCACCTTTTCCAACTCAGCTTTTGTTTCACTGGATGGCTGATATACCTTGTCAAGGATAATAATATCCTTGTGAGCGAAATTCTCAGCCAGGTTGTTGTGCTGCTTGTGCATATCTCCCGTCTTTTTTTGTGGAAGTTGATTACGAATAGCTCCATGTTCTGTGAGTATTTCACTTTGTTTTTTCGCATTCTGCTGAGATCCTCCTCCGCATGCTGTTAAAGAGATGAAGACAGAGAATGCCGTTAATTGTAATAATTGTTTTCTCAGTTTCATGATTATTTATTTTAAGATGTTATTCACTAAATTTCAAGCCTAATTCTCTGACTTGTTTTTACGATATTTTCTGCATATCAGCATATTTCAATGCATTGTTAGAAACGATTTAAATGCTTAAAATCCCTTCCTCGTCAGTCCTCACTTTATATACATTATCGACCGGCGAAACGATTATCATTCCATCGCCGCTATAACCGGTACGCCCGTATTCCCTGATAAGGTCAATTAATTTTTGAACATGTTCCTCCGCTACCAGAATTTCCAGTTTAATAACCCTGTAAGCATCAGCAAATGGGTATTTTGCGCTGATATGCTCTTTTTCATGATCGGAATATCTTCCGGTACCTTCGCAATCAACTATTGTCATGCAACAGAACCCTTCGCTTTTAAGGGCATGATATACTTCTGCGAATTTCCTGTGTCGTATATAAGTTTTTATTAATTTCATAAGGCTATGTCTTTAGGTTAAACTTTTAAAGATTGATTAAGAATTGCCACATTGTTTAGGCTTCTGGGTCAGATACTAACAAAATTATTTCTGAGCAGGCATGTCTTTTTTAATGTCGAACGAAGCCGTATATGATTTATCGTTTTTTGTTATTGTACAAACGGCTGTAACTGCTTTTCCGTTATTGGCTCCCATAGCAGTATACTTTCCACCCATCTCCATAAGTTCAAAAGTTCTTACTGATTTGTTTTCGTAACGCATTTTCAAATTACCGGTTACCATTTTCATATCAACGGGCCTGGTATTTCCATCCAGTAAATAAAATACAAGATTAGTCCCTGCAACTACAATTTCAATGTGGTAAGGTTCAGCTTCTTCAATAGTTCCGCCGTGGGGTCCTTTCCCGATTTCACCCACAGGATGTTCCTCTTCCTGTGCTTCCGGAGTACCGGCAATATTTTCAGCCTCTGGTTTTGTCAATGTTGTTTTCCCGGAAAGGCTGTCTGAGGCTTTCTGTTGCAGGCGATATGATTCCAGATACCTGCCCTCCGGGCCGATCCCCTGCATGTAAACCAACTGTGCACCGTGATGCCCTGTAATGGAAACGAAAATACCTGAACCAACAAGTAATAAAGCTACAAGCGATTCTATCCACCATTTCCTTTGTAAAAAGAAATGTGACAGCACTTTGGTAAGTAAGGCAGCAACTGCAAACCACCAGGTGAAAGTTGCCATCCGTTCGTGCGCTGCAAAAATGACAGCCGCTTTTCCCCGAAGCAGACCTGGTTCTGCATGAAATGTATTGGATGCCAGCCAGGCCGTGATCACGCCTAAGGTGAGCAGAATGAGCGTTGTCCAGCCAAACTCCTTTTTGAAATAAACGAAAGATAATAATTGAAAAACTAATGCCATGAGCAGCAAGACGATCGGAAAATGAACGATCAGTGGGTGATAATTTGGGAAAGCCTCCACGGCTTCCATTTGCTGATGTTCAGCCATTTGTATCTGCATTAATGAATCAGCCCGCTTTTCTGTTACTGTCATTTTTACAGAATTCTGATGATGCTCATGGGCATTAACCATTCCAATTCTTAAAACCATAAGCAAAACCACAAGCACAATGCGTATCTTTTTCATTTTACTTTGAGTGAAAGGTTAATAATTTGAGTTCAGCACAATTACTTTTTATTGCTTTTGGGTTTGGAATCTCCGGGCATATCCATTCCAGGCATTGAATGATCTTTCTTAGGTTTTGTTTCTGCAGGCTTCCGTTTCACTGGATTACGATTACTTCCGTCAGTCTTGGTATCGCCGGGCATAATCATTCCGGGCATGGAAGATACTTTTCCCCCTTCAGGATTCATCATGCTGGGCTTGCCTTCGAGTTGAGCGGAAGCATCCACGCTGAATGCGCCTTGTGTAACAATTTCTTCACCGTCGGTCAAGCCGTTTTCAACCACATAACTGTTGCCCAGCATCGGGCCCAGATCGATTTCGCGCATCTTAAATGTGGGTCCCTCACTTTCACCCGGTTGCTTCACATATACCACCGACCTTTTGCCTGTCCATAAAACAGCAGAACGGGGAATGACCAGTTTGTTCTTATACTGATTGAGGGTGGCATTCACGATGCCGGTTGCAAACATTTCAGGTTTTAATTTTCCGCCCGGGTTGCTGATCTCAATGCGAACCTTGGCAACACGGGTAACGGGATCGATCACAGGATCAATGAAAGCAATTTTCCCCTCATAATTGACACCCGGTAATGCCTGGATGGTGAAGTCCACCTGCTGACCCTGTGACATAAATGGAAGATCACTTTCGTAGGCATCAAACATGATCCAGACATGCGAGAGATCAGCAATATCAAATAACACGGTACCCGGAGTAACATAGTCGCCATTGTTAACCCGCCGCGCAGAAACGATACCTGTTGCATTGGCAAATACTTCAAAATTGTTTTTTACTTTACCGGAACTTTCGATAGCGGCAATCTGGTTTTCGGAGAGCTTCCATTGACGGAGCTTATCCTTGGCAGCTTCATACAACACAGGCTGCGATTGTTTAGTTGACACAGTTTCAAGCAACTCCTGCTGCGCGGTTACAAGATCAGGTGAATAGACAAGCGCTATGGTTTGTCCACGCCTGACGCTTTCGCCTGTGAAGTTGACAAACAGTTTTTCAATACGGCCAGGCAGATAAGAAACCAGGCTTTGCAATTGCCGTTCATCGGCCTGTACCTTACCGTAAAGACGGATTTCTTTGACAGGGTTCTGTTTTGATACGATGCTGGTGAGGACATTGGCCAGCTGGGCTGCTTCTTTTGTCATGTGAATCGCGTCCTGATCGGTTGTCGTAGCCCCCTGGCGCAGCGGAATTAATACCATGCCGCAAATGGGGCATTTGCCCGGTGCATGCATGCGTATCTGCGGATGCATGGCACAGGTCCATATCTCGTCTTTCCCGTTTTCAACAGCCAGTTCTTTTTTATCCCCATTCGCAGCCGGGGAATGAAAAAAGAGCCAGCCGAGGAAAATGCCTCCGAGTAAAATGAGGCTAAAGCGGAAATATTTGTTTGAAAAAACAGATTTCATTTTGATGTGTTTTTCTGGTTTTGTTTATTGTGAAAATGCCATTAACCGTTTGAGCCAGGCAATGGAAGTATTATAATCGGCAATAGCTTCCACCTGTCTGTATTCGTAATCGAGGGTTTGCTGGCGAACGCGTAAAATATCCGTCAGGCTGGAACCAGATGACGCAAAGCTTCTGATCATGATATCCAGCGACTTTGAAGCTAACTTATACTGGTCAGCATAGAGTTTTGTGCGGCGCTGTGCATCCTGGTATAATTGCAGTGCCTGGTAATAATCGGTTTGCAACACATTGGCCGATGCTTTGTAGTTTTCTGCGGTGGCCGATTTTAATAAGTCGACCTCGGTACGCATGGCTTTATACTTTTTGCGGTAAATGGGCAGGCTTGCTGTTACCATAGGCATGATCATATCTTTTCCGTTCATTTCCGATGTGGACATTGGACTTTTATTGATAACGGAATAATTGACTCCCAATCCGATCATCGGGTAGCCCATTTTAGTCACCATTTGTTTGCGGGCTTCCAGTGATTGCTGTTCATACTGAATCATCCCCAGCATCGGGTTATTCCGGATGCTGTCCCTTAAAGTGATGATTGATGGCGGAGCATTATCCATTATCAAGGTATCCGGAATCGTAACGACAGCGGCAGCGGGTCTGTTCAGGTAGCTGTTGAGCTGCGCTGCAAGGGTATTCCATTGGTTTTTTAACAGCGCAATGTTATTCTGCAGATCACCTATTTCAATCTGAATCCTGTACACATCTGAAAGTCCGGAACTGCCGGAGGAGGACCCCATAGGTGTTGCGGGCATCGGTGCTGCCGGCTGATTTGAAGCAGCGTTGCCCGACGCGCCTCCCATGCTGTTCATCCCTGAAGAACCTGATGCAGCTCCCTGAGCAGAGGACGAAGGAATAACCCTTCCGGATGGTGATGTATTATTTCCCAGTGGAACTGCCTTGAACCGTATGATGGATAACCTTTCGATCGTCTGCAGCAATTCAATGTTTTTCTCAGAGATGCGGATGTTCTGCCTGATTTTATGCAATTCATACCAGGTGCGTTGCACATCGTAAAATACCTGCAGCCTGGCATCGCGGAATGATTCGTATTTTGCTTTTGCCATCAGGCTCATTTCGTCTTTGGCATACCTGATCTGGCCAAACCAGGGGAAGTCCTGCATCAGACGTATATCTGCCACCTGACTGCCACCTAAGAGTTCCATTGGTTTGAGAAAGATTCCAACACTAACCGTAGGGTCGGGTAAGCTGCCAACCTGCGGTATCTTTTCTAAGGATGCCTTGTATTCATAAAATCGCTGTTGAACAGTTGGATTATTTCTTGAAGCAATTTGCAAGTAATAATTCAGCGAATCGGACTGAGAATAAGATGAAATACATAGAAATAAGTTGAAATACATAGAGATAAAAAGGACTACATATTTCGGTAAGT
>JBBRRV010000057.1:0-17352 GCA_038246075.1 Bacteroidales bacterium | reverse complement strand
GTAACCGCATCCAGATCTATCCGCTGGGAAGGTGATGTTTCGGTTTCTTCGTCGGCCTGCACTTCCTCCTGGGGTAATGCAGCTTTTTGATTGTGCTTTGTCCGCAGGGTTTTATTCAGTTCGTTCAGGATCGCCTGCTCGGACATACCAAGCTTTTCGCAACTTTCCTTCACATAAGCCAGCCGGGTCAGATTGTCGGGGATCAGCGAAATAGAGGTTATAAATTCCTTGACAACTGAAACCCTTTTCAGCGGGTCGTTTCCCGTTTCGCCCAGCAGCAGGTCGATCTTGAAGCCGATAAAATCGGACGCGCTTTTGGTGATGAACTCCAGCAAATCATCCTTGCGGTGTTTGCGTGCGTATGAATCGGGGTCCTCCCCCTCAGGGAACAAAACGATCTTCACGTTCATTCCCTGCTCAAGGATCATATCGATACCGCGGAAGGAGGCTTTTATACCCGCTGGGTCACCGTCGTAAAGAATGGTAATATTTGGCGTAAAGCGCCGGATCTGCTTGATCTGGTCATTGGTGAGTGAAGTTCCCGATGAAGCCACAACATTGGCGATACCAGCCTGTTGAAGCGATATCACATCAGTATAACCTTCCACCAAAAAACAGTTATCGGCGGTGGCAATGGCCGTACGGGCATAAAAAATACCATAGAGCACTTTGCTCTTGTTGTAAATTTCGCTCTCGGGCGAATTCACGTATTTTGGCTTGGTCTTGTCGGCAATGAGGATGCGCCCGCCGAAGCCGATTACCTTCCCCGAAAGGTTGTGAATGGGGAACATCACCCTGTCGCGGAACCTGTCGTAGTGCCTGTCATCCTTACTGATGCTCAGGCCCGATTTCTCCAGCATATCATAACTGTAACCATTGCGCAGGGCAGCCTCGGTAAAATCATCCCATTTATCGGTGCAATAACCCAGTTGAAATTTGCGGATGGTCTCGTCGGTAAATTCGCGCTGGTGGAAATAGGTCAGGCCAATGGCTTTGCCCTGCTCACTTTCGAACAGCTGCTCTGAAAAGAATTTCTGTGCAAACCCGGAAACATTGTAAAGACTTTCGCGTTCGCTTACGGCAGCCATTTCCTCAGGGGTCTGTACCTCCTCTTCAATGGCGATGTTGTACTTTTTGGCGATGTAACGCAGCGCTTCCGGGTAGGAATAATGTTCGTGTTCCATCACGAAATTAACGGCATTGCCACCCTTGCCGCATCCGAAACATTTGAAGATGCCCCTTGCCGGTGAAACATTGAATGAAGGTGTACGTTCGTTGTGGAATGGACAGAGACCGATAAGGCTGGAACCCCTGCGTTTCAGTGTCACAAAATCGCCAACCACCTCTTCGATGCGGGCGGTTTCGATAATAGTTTCAACGGTAGCAGGCTTAATCACAGGAAATTAGTTTTGGATGTATCCAGTTGCTAAAGTAAACATAATCCGGGATAGTATAATTGCGGATTATTCACTGCGCTCATCAGGCCACTTCGCTTAATTGCGGATTTTTATTTTTCGCTTTTCGCTTTTCACCAATGCCTAATGCCTGGTCTTTTTTCGCCCCATCTCTCACTCGCCCCTTCGCCCCATCAAACTACTTAATATTAATTCTTGCTATTGATATTTAATAAGCGAGATTAGCTTATAAACACAATACTGCCACCGTCGAATAACGGACCATCATACAATTCCTCAACGGTAAATCCTGCGCTGTTAATAAACTGCCGGATGGTTTCACCCTGAGGATGATGTGTAAGACTTCCGGAAATAAAGACTGTTTGCTGCCATACGCCACAGGCTCCCCCAAAGAAACCATGACTAAACCCCTGCAAAAGGATGTTTTCAGGATCAACATATAAAACCTGAAAATGCATGCCCTCCAGGGTGTGGCATATGCCCTTGTCGGATGTTACAAAATGCGTGTTTCCCAGGGTCAGCAGGTTGCAACGCGTATAACCCTGGTTCACATGTATCTTCTCCCGCCCGACAGCCTTTTCAAGCAGCAAAGGATCAGAGATGCTGAGGTTATGGATAAAATATTTTTCAGTTATAACAGCATTGTACCGGGCTGATCCTGGATAGCGATAGCCAACCGGTGTCTGCCCTTGCGCATGGCTGATCTTCCTTTCTGACAGCAGCCGTGTATATTGCAGCGGCAGGTTGGGCGCCACGATCATTTTATCCCCTATCATGGCAAAGAAAATATCGGGATGTGCACATATGGCATCATACACGATCCCCGGTGCGGAGAAATCTACCGTTTCGCCAAGGCGCGCCAACGCCGATTTGGCTTTTTGGGGTAAGTGTTCATTAACAATAATCAGCACGGTAGGCCCTCCCTTCCAAGACCGGATCACTCAGAAATTTTACGCGTCGAAAATTCATTTTCAGCATATCCCTGTTTTTCCCGCCGTAGCCGACGGCTGCATTTACCTGGCCTTCGGCCACGGCGATTCTGATATCCTTTTCACTTGCGGATTCCATCAATGGCCTGAGCAAATCATTCCAGATTTCGGTATGCACCAGCTCAGCAAAGGAAACATGAAATGGTCCGCCGACAAGATTACGGCCCTGCAGCAGCCCCTCGGAAGGATGCAATCCAAGGCGGATAATACTAACGCCTGCGTTTTCAAAGATCAGGACGATCTCTTTGGCCCACGCAACGGCTTCTTCAATTGTCAACGGAATATATTTTCCTTCCAGGTACAGTGTTTCGAGTTCCGTATCCCTGATGACCAGCGTCGGATAAATGCGGGCCGAGGTGGCGCCGAGCCTGATGATTTCACGGGCCGTATGCTCTGACTTCTCCGTTGTATCTCCCGGCAGCCCGATCATCATCTGCAGTCCCAATGAAAACCCATTATCAAGTATCATTTGTGAAGCCTTACGCACATCCTCAACCGTGTGCCCACGACCCGTAAGTTTCAATACCTCCTCATCGAGCGATTGTGCGCCCAGTTCGATGGTTCGCACGTCATATGCTTTCAGCAAATCCAGACGCTGCTGGTCAATATAATCGGGGCGGGTGGACAGCCGGATGGCTGATACACGGCCCTGCTTCAAATAGGGCTGCACCAGCAGCAGCAAATGTTCCTGCTCATTCAGCGGGATACCCGTAAAGTTCCCCCCGAAGAAACCGATCTCGACTTCGCTGCCCGCCGGTATTGTAAAAAGACGTTCCGTAATAATCTCATGTATCTCTATATCTGAAGGCTGGCAAAGCGTGCCGGAAATTTTTTGCTGGTTGCAGAACACGCAGCGGTTGGGACAGGCCAGGTCGGGCACAAAAATGGGAATGGTGTAATGGCGCAGTTTCATGTGGCGGCAAAATTAGTCTTTTAGGAACCATGTCGGATTGTTGACTATCGGTTCACGCAGATTTGCGCAGATCTTAGATACAGATTTATGCTGATTTTGGCTGAGTTCGGCGGCTGAGCGGAGCCGAAGCCACAGGATAGTGAACTTTTCAATCTTCAATTTTATATGACTATGGCACTAAGGACACTAAGAGGTACTGAGCTATTGCTGCACTTCGGCTGTGCTCAGTGTAAAAATGCTGATTGATGAACGCAGATGACGCAGCGTTCCCAGCAGATTTACGCAGATCTGTTAACTAATTCATATACCGTTTTGCGTTTTCACTCGCTCCGCTCGTTAAATTATTCAGTTATATTTGAATTTTGCTATTTGCTATTTGAATTTTGAATTCTTCATTTTTCACTTAACGTTCCCCGTCCTTTTCAGAATACCCCACAACGCCAGCTCCCCCTTGATTGCCTTGAGGTAGGCTTTAATGAGTACATAGAACAGCAACTGGCGGTAGATAAAGCGTTGTATAAACAGCATGGTCGCCTGCAGCAAGCCAAACTTCTGCTTGTCGTAACGGTAGGCCAGGGATGACAGAATCCAGTCTACAGCAAAATAGATAAGATACGAAATCACATAAACTCCGGCATGCTTGCTAAAAAGCCCGATTACAAAAAGGACATCCACTATAGGCGCAAAAAGTGGAATGATAAAGCCAAAGATCAAGAGGTTGGGCAGCAGGATCCATCCCATGTTGGTTTTTTTTCTGCTGAACAGCAGGTCGCGATGCTTCCAGAAGCTCTGCATCATGCCAAACGACCAGCGGAACCGCTGCGTAACAAACATGCGCACCGACTCCGGAACCTCGGTCAGGGAAATAGCGTCGTTGCAGGTGCGGACCTTATAACCAGCCCTGAGGATACGGACCGTCAGGTCGCAATCTTCCGCCAGCGTATCGGTACTAAAGCCCCCGATCTCATCCAGGGCCGTTTTGCGGAAAGCCCCGATAGCGCCAGGCACAACAAGTATTGCATTCACATAATCGTATGCCCTGCGGTCGAAATTCTGGCTTGTGGTATATTCTATCTTCTGCCAGTTGGTCAATAGGTTAACAGTATTGCCCACCCTCACATTTCCGGCAACAGCAGCAACATTTTCGTCGGTGAAGAAGGGTACCATTTTCGAAATGGCATCGGGCCGGAGTATGGTATCGGCATCAACACAAATCAGAAATTCACTCGTTACATGTTCAATCCCATAGTTTAAGGCAGAAGCTTTCCCGCCGTTTTCTTTCGTCAGTACACGCACTTTGGAATTATTTCCAAAGGCTGCATTGACCACTGCATAGGTCTTATCTTTGGAGCCGTCATCCACAAATACCACTTCAAAATTCGGATAGTCGCTCAGCAGCAGATTCTCAACTGTGCGCACAGCGTTAACATCTTCGTTATATCCGGGAACAATGATGCTTAGTCTTGGTGTAAAGCTGATAGCCTTCTGAACAGAAACAGTCTTCTTTTCTTTACGTTTTTGCAAGATAGCCAGCACCATTAGGCTCAACATCCTTAAGATACCAAGCGAAATGGCCACGAAAAAGAATCCGCGCATAAAGTGCTGCCAGATGAAGGTCAGGAAGAAAAACAGGTTGTCAACTTTTTCTGCCAGCACGATATTGCCCTTTACGCTTGGCATAACCTCATCCCTTGTCTTGCCCATCAGGTTTGAAACCACGACAAATTCATATCCCTGCTGACGGAAATAGTCGATAATCCGGGGAAGTGCAAGTACCGTCTGTGAGCGTTCACCCCCGGCGTCGTGCATGAGCAAAATATTACCGTCTTTATGATGAGCTATGGTTCTTGCCACGATCGTATCGGCGCTGATGCCTTCACGCCAGTCGTTCGGGTCGATGGACGATGCAACGGTTATATACCCCTCATCGAAGGCTACGGAGAGCGGTTTAATCTGCAGCATGCTCTGGGGTTCATCATCCGTATTGTATGGCGGACGAAACAACAGGGTGGTATGCCCCAGAATGCTCTCGAGCAGCAGGCGTGTCGAACGTAGTTCTATGCGCTCCCTGTCTTCAGAAGTAAGTTCGAGATTCGGATGTGAAAAAGTATGGTTCCCGATCTCATGTCCTTCCCTGTAAATTCTTTGCAGAAGCGGAATATTGTTTTCAATATTCAACCCTGTGACAAAGAAGGTTGCAGGAACTTTTTTATCCCTGAGGATATCCAGAATGGCCGGGGTGTAATCTTCGTCGGGGCCGTCATCGAACGTGATGGCTATTTTTTTCGCCGTCGTGCTGCCGTATCGCTTTATTAGATATGACGATGGCAGCTTTTCGTACTTTTCGCCGGAAATAAAAAAGTCAGACTTATCGACCTCGATTGTGGCATTACCATCCTGAGGGTTACTGATGACCTCCAGCAACTCGCCTTCTCCGTCGTAATCTATGGAATACATGGGCTTGATGTGATACAGCTGCTTATAGTCAAAGGGTTGCAGCAAGAGTGATTCTATGGACAAATTCCGTTTGTAAAAACTCCAGATACGGTTGTCCTCGCTTCCCAGGTACCACAGGGCCACTCCGGCGGTGGCATAATCGGCGGCTGTGCGCATAGCATTATACTGGCTAACGGCATCATTGCAATGTGCCTCGCAGGAACGACCATTTTCATCGTTATAGGTAATGAAAAGATCACCCTTTTCGCTGTCATAGCTGATTGGGACCTTATACTCGTTGGCAAGGGCTATAAACTCTTCGTAGGATTGATCCTCTGCAGGCTGGCCTTTTGTCCAGTTGTAACCATAGGCTGCAGTGCAGAGTACAAATTTGCCGGAAGGAACGGTTTTCATCACCTTGTCCAGGGCCTGTTCAATAAATCCAATGGAAGCAATACATCCGGGAACACTTTCGGGGTAGTGTTCATCGTAAGCCATCAGAAATATGAAATCATAGTTGTCCGCAATTTCCGGAATATTCAGATTGTTGTCGGATGGATTGATATCGATGGTTAAAAGGTAATCTGTCCTTCCTAACGCTTCCTTCAGCTCTTTTGAGAATTCACTGAAGTACTTGTTTGCACCGGCAGGGAGGCTTTCGAAATCGACATTGATACCCTGGAAATGGTTCTTATCTAATACAGATTTTATGTTACGGATAAGTTTAGTGCGGCTTGCCTTGTTTTTAAGCAATACAAATGTCGAATCGCCGTTCCAGCGATCGCCAAAATTATTGCTCAGAAGCGGAACGATAGCAACTTTATGCTTGCGCAGCAGGTTAACGATTTCCTGATCGATCCGGGTTTCAAGGTTGCCTTTGCTGTCCTTCTGGAAAAGCCACTCAGGGAGCACCATGTTCAGTTTGTCCACGTTGCTTTTCAGCGATGAGGCTGACCTGGGATCCCAGTTCACATAGAATGCAGCTCTTACAGGGAGAAAAGCCTTTATATCAGAAGGCAGGGCAGCGAAATCCTTGTAGAAATCTTTTTTCCGCTGTTTGCGAACCTTATTCAACACCTTGATGAAGGAAATGAGTTCGGCTTCCGAAACTTTGTTCTGCCGGGGATTGCTGTTAATGTGCAGAATGCGCTTCTCGCTCTTCAACAAATTTCCTGAACTGAATTGCTGTTTGCGGAACAGCGAAAAGAGAATTGATGCAATGCCGATGACAATAAAAACAAGCGTAATCCTTACGATCCATACAAATCGATTCCAACGGGTCGCTGATTGACTCTGAAATATCTGGTTCTTCATGGCAACTTATTGATTATGTACTTAGGGCAACCAATAGTTACCGGAAATGATGATTAATGAAAGCATCTGGATGGAATTATCGAAATACTGGTAATCCTTAAACTCAAATTCACTGATCGTATTCCAACAATCATTTTCCCACTCCTGGTTGTTTTCATCTGCCATAGCGCCGATGGCAAAGGGGCAAACGAATGCCGGTGTAGCATAATTATGGTTGGGAATCTGCTGGCCGCTTAAGTAATACCCGGCACCGATCTTATCTGCGTCATTCCCGGTTTTATCCTGGATCCAGTCGGACATGGGAATAAGCATTTTCTGCGCCCGGCTTTCTCTGTTCAAAAGCCAATCTATGCCAACCCTGAAAGGAACCCTGCAGGCATTGTAATAATAGTCACCATCATACTTCGATTCAAGATAGTGTGATTTTGCTGGCGCATATTTATGATCCTTGTAGGCTATAAAATCGGGTATCAGGCCTGCCTTCGGGCTATGCGCCGACTGTATACTGTCAAATATTTTATACATCGTATCAATGACGCGCTTCCACTCCGGGTCGGGCGCGTATTTGGCAAATACCCGCAGATGGGCAGGCATAAAGTCGGACGAGCGGATATCATAGTAGTCGGCATCTCCGAAAACATTTGCATCGCTCAGTAAAACGGTATGGTTTCGTTTGTTGATTTCAAAAGCGAGAATAGCTTTAGCTCTTTTAATGCCCTCCCTGCGGTAATTGACAGCCCCTTTGCTGCCCCATTGGGCATCCGCCATCAGCAGCGAAAGCGCAATATCCATATCACCGTCGGTTGCCGAGGTGTTCTCGTCGTCATCGCCATTATGTTCCACGAAAGATACACAGCCCTTAAGGATGCTCCACGACATGAGGTCCGGACTTTTGGCTGTCGGATGTGCGGCAACAAACCTAAACATACCGTCATAAATGGCCTGGGCCTGCTTATCAAATCCGGCCATTAAAACCACGATCTGCATGCCATAGCCCTGACCTTCCGAAACGCATACTACTGTTTTCCTGGTTTTGACATTCTCTTCATCATTCAGGACATAGTACTGTTTAGGGTCAGCACAATCATGCTTGAGGTAATTATTTTTCCAGACGGTATAGAACTTCTTTGCTGCATTATCAAGTGCTGCCTGCGGATGAAGCGAAGGTTTGACCGAACCGGCAGCATACTTTGTATGGTTTGGGAATGGGTGTTTGATTGCCTGTGCGACAATGCAACCATTCATTCCTAATGCAATCCCGATAGCAAGGATCATCCTGTTTATCATACGCTTTTGCCCTCCTGTTTCATTGTCTAAAATTAGTCTTTAATGCTGATAAACTGAATATCATTGCATTTATCCTTAAACCGGCTATACTCAAACTAAAAATGACCTTATTCATTGTCAGCAGGAAAAGATTAATTTTGCGTTCTGTCCGGCAAGGTGATTTTGTCTGCGTTAAACGATGTCTGTCCGGTGGGTTATATCCATCTGAAGGGAAGTGCAGAAAATCAGGCAATGCCATGCTATCGTACAAATGTTAATTAAAAACCTGGTGTTCATCAATACAGGTAAAATAATCTTAAAAATATACGTTAATGAAGGTAATCGCAATCAACGGCAGTCCCAAAAAAGAAGGAAATACGTATCATGCATTACGCATGGTTGGTGATGAAATAATTGCAGCAGGTATTGAATTTGAGATACTGCATATCGGGCATAAAATGATCCATGGTTGCCTGGCTTGTGGCAAATGTGCCGTCAACAAAGATGAAAAATGCGTCATCAAAACCGATGACATCAATAAATGGTTGCAACAGGTAAAAGAAGCAGACGGGTTCATCATTGGATCGCCCGTTTATTATGCCGGGATAGCCGGTACGATGAAAAGTTTCCTTGACCGGATGTTTTATGTCTCAGGATCAAACGGGGGCCTGTTCCGTCATAAGGTTGCAGCTGCCGTGGCAGCCGTCAGAAGAAGCGGGGGATCTGTTACTTTTGACAGCCTGAATCATTACCTCAACAATGGGGAAATGATCATTGCTACATCCAATTATTGGAATGTAATCCATGGCAGAACTCCCGGCGAGGCAAACCAAGACCTTGAGGGAATGCAGGCTATGCGTATTCTGGGTAAAAATATGGCCTGGCTGCTGAAAATGAAAGCAGCAACAGCAGCCGCCATTGAACCACCAAAGAAAGAAGTTAAGGAAGTTACCAATTTTATCAGATAACAACGAAATTTCGTCACATCAACCGAAACGGACAGATGCATAAACAAGTCTAATCTTAAAGATATGATGAACAGCGTAAAGATTAACCTCGACCTGTTGCCCATTGAGCGAAAGAAACTGAGTGCTCAAAAAATTAAGTTCCGGGACATCCCAAAATTCACGGTTAAAGATCTGAGCGTGATGCTCAGCATCCCAACGATTAGGGCAATGGAAATCTATGCATTGGCTGAATTTCAAAGCATTCCATCCATCGGGATCAAATTTGCCCGCGATCTGATTTCCCTGGGATATTACTCCTTAACCGAACTCAAGGATAAGGACGGGGCCAAACTCGTTGAAGATCTTGAGTTTTTGACCGGGGCATGGATTGACCCCTGTGTGGAGGACCAGTGCCGTTTGGTTGTTCATTATGCCAACAACAGGGACAATACAAAAAGGTGGTGGGATTTTACGGCAGAACGAAAAATTTACAGGATCGCGCATGGCTACCAGGAAAACCGGCCCGAAAGGGCGTGGCATGAACTTCAGCAGTATGATCCAAAATAGCATGAAAGAAGATTGGAGACATACGCCTAAAATCAGGTTAATTGAAAACCTTGCGAATAATGCAAGCTGCAATCAATAAAAGTGGCCATTATGACTCACCTCATTTATAAATACAAGTATTAAGGATGAAGATAATGAAATTCGGGGGCACCTCTGTTGGCTCTCCTCAACGCCTGCATGCCCTGGTCGGTATCATCAGTGACGGGGAACCAAAAATTGTGGTGCTGTCGGCCATGAGCGGCACCACAAACGACCTGGTTGACATCGGTAAGGCGCTGTACAATAAGGAAAATGAGCAGGCCGAAGCATTGATCGGCCTGTTGGAGGAAAAATACAGGGCTGTGATCGGCCAAACCTTTCATCAGAAGGCTTCCTATGATAAGAGCCATGAATTGATATCGCTTCATTTTGAATACCTGCGCTCGTTTACGCGCGACCTTTTCACGATAAACGAGGAAAAGGCTGTACTTGCCCAGGGCGAGCTGCTCTCTACGGCCATTTTTCAACTTTTACTGGAAGAAAAGGGAATTAAATCAATACTGCTGCCGGCTTTAAATTTCATGCGCATCAACCAGAACGGCGAGCCAGACTTGCCTTTCATCACAGCCAGCCTCACTGCAGAGCTCAGTAAATATGCGGGTGAGCATTTGTTTATAACCCAGGGTTATATCTGCAGGAATGCATTTGGAGAGATCGATAACCTGCAGCGCGGCGGAAGCGACTACTCGGCTACGATCATCGGTGCGGTGCTCAGTGCAAGCGAGATACAAATATGGACCGATATCGACGGCATGCACAACAACGATCCGCGTATTGTCAACAATACCTATCCCCTGGCAGAACTAACCTTTGACGAAGCAGCTGAGCTGGCCTATTTTGGCGCTAAAATCCTTCACCCCACCTGCATTTTGCCAGCCCAGAAACAGAACATCCCGGTGAGGCTGCTGAATACACTGCATCCTGAAGCTCCGGGAACGCTGATTACTGCCAATAAGCCAAAAGAAGGCGTGAGGGCCATAGCTGCCAAGGACGGTATTACCGCGATCAATATCAAGTCGGGACGCATGCTGATGGCTTATGGCTTTTTACGCGCCGTTTTTGAAATTTTCGAGCGGTATCATAAGCCCATCGATATGATAACCACTTCGGAGGTTGCCGTTTCCATTACCATCGATAATGATACGGACCTGGAAAACATCATTGAAGAATTACGTGCTTTCGGAACGGTGGAGGTGAATACCGGACTCAGTATTGTCAGTATTGTAGGTGTATTCCCGGCTGGTAAGCCAGGCTATGCCAATTCTATTTTCAATGCACTGAAGAATATCCCTGTGCGCATGATATCCTACGGCGGAAGTGAACATAACATTTCAATACTCGTGAAAACAAGCCTGAAGAAAGAAACCCTCGTTGCCTTAAACAAAGGCCTTTTCAACCTGGAATAATGCATACCCCAATCCGAACAAAGTCTATGTTTTCTAAAGAACTGATACATAAATTCGACACCACACAAACGCCCTTCTATTATTATGAACAGGATTTGCTCGACCAAACGCTGCAGGCCCTCAAAACGGAAGCAGATAAATATGGCTATGCAGTTCATTATGCCCTTAAAGCAAACGCCGATCCTCCTCTGCTGAACCAGGTATTAATGTATGGTTTCGGCGCTGACTGTGTGAGCGGCAATGAAGTTACAAGGGCCGCTGAAATAGGGTTTCCGCCGGAAAGTATCGTTTTTGCCGGCGTGGGCAAAAGTGACCGGGAAATCATTACCGCACTGAACCTTGATATTCACAGCTTCAATTGCGAAAGCTCCCAGGAGCTGGAAGTAATCAACGGGCTTGCTGCCGGGATGAATAAAACGGCAAATGTTGCCTTGCGACTCAATCCGAATGTGCGTGCCAATACCCACAAATACATTACCACAGGTCTGGAGGAAAATAAATTCGGAATTAATGTCTGGGAACTTGAACCCATCATCGGGAAACTTAAGGAATTAAGTCATATCCGGTTGGTAGGATTGCATTTTCACATTGGCTCGCAGATCACCGACCTGAATGCCTATAAATCGCTTTGCATCAAGGTGAATGAATTTCAGTTATGGTTCAAACAACAGCGTATTGAAGTTGCACACCTGAATTTGGGTGGAGGACTAGGGGTTGATTATCACGATCCCGACGGCAACAAGATCGTTGATTTCGGAAGTTTTTTTAAACTGTTCAGCGATTTCCTGGAGGTATATCCCGGGCAGCAGGTTCATTTTGAACTGGGGCGTTCGGTTATAGCACAATGCGGGTCACTTATTTCGAAAGTACTCTACATTAAAAACGGTGTGAATACAAATTTCATGATCCTGGACGCAGGCATGACCGAGCTTATCCGCCCTGCCTTATATCAATCGTATCATAAGATCGAAAATCTCTCAAATCCGTTTGGTCCAGCCCAGCGTTATGATGTCGTAGGTCCGGTTTGTGAAAGTTCCGATTGCTTTGGCAAAGCATTGCAGCTCCCAATAACGCAAAGGGGGGACATTATCGCCATCAGAACAACAGGCGCTTATGGCGAGGTTATGTCGTCCATGTACAACCTGCGCGAAAAGGTTAAATCCTATTATTCGTCAGCATATGACCAGGCAGGGTACAGCCATAAAAAAACCGGGGAGTGATTCGCCCCGGTGCAAGTAGTAGAAAGCTAACATAGTGAGAAATCAGATTTTACCTTTTTTCTCCTTTTTCTCAAGCCTTTTCTCTTTCAAGGTTTTGGCGGGTTTTTTCTTTTCTTCTTTTTTTTCTTTGTCCTGCGATTTTCCCATGGCAATAATTTTTGAGGTTTTTCAGAGAACTAAATTACTGCGATTATTATTGCTGTGCAAGTAATATTTAGTGAAAAGTCGACCGCCATTAAAGTATGATGCAAACAGGAACTAACTTGAAAATTTGAAATACATAGAAATACATAGAAATAATTGGCCCTAAAATCATTGGAATTTTAAATACTACGGAGGATAATCATGAATAAGGCAACAGGCAATAGGCAGCAGGCAATGGATTAGGATTGGAAATACGTTAACAGAATTACTATTGCAAAACGGAATTATATATGCCAACTCTAGGCACTCTATGCACTCCAGGGCACTCTAGGCACTCTAGGCACTTCATTCAGGCAACAGGCAATAGGCCACTCAATGGGAGTAAAGCCACCTCATTGTTTATCAGAATATTTTGTAACTTTGCACACTTTTAGAAAACGTGCAATTAGCCTGAAAATGGGAAACAAATATCCTGAATACAAACAACTTAACCTTACCACCATCGGAAAGGATGTCCTCCAATATTGGCAGGATCATCATATTTTTGAGAAAAGCCTCACAACCCGCAGCCACTGTGAATCATTCGTATTCTATGAAGGCCCGCCGTCGGCTAATGGAATTCCCGGCATTCATCATGTGATGGCCCGGGCCATTAAGGATATTTTCTGCCGCTATAAAACACTCAAGGGTTTTTACGTGAAACGTAAGGCCGGCTGGGATACCCATGGACTACCCATCGAAATGGCCGTCGAAAAAATGCTTGGCATCACCAAGGAAGACATCGGCCAAAAGATAAGTGTGGACGATTACAACAAAGCCTGCCGCACGGAGGTGATGAAATACAAGGATCTCTGGGATGACCTTACGCTCAAAATCGGTTATTGGGTTGACCTGAAAGACCCCTACATCACATTCGACAATACATATATAGAATCCGTGTGGAGCCTGCTGGGCACCCTATACAACAAAGGACTGATATACAAGGGTTTTACCATTCAACCCTACTCCCCGGCCGCCGGTACCGGGCTCAGCACCCATGAACTCAACCAGCCGGGCTGCTACCGCAATGTTAAAGACAATACAGTTGTTGCGCAGTTCAGGATCGTTCGTGCCGCCAATTCTGAATTCCTTTTCAGTGATCTGCATGGCGATCTGTTCTTCATTGCCTGGACCACCACGCCCTGGACGCTCCCCTCCAACACTGCCCTGGCGGTTGGAAAGGATATCGCGTACGTGAAGGTGTCAACCTTCAACCCATATACTTGTTTGCCTGTTACCGTAATCATGGCTAAGGTCTTGGTCGGGAAATATTTTCCTGAAAAGAATGCTGAGCTCTTGCTGGAGGAATACAAGCCTGGCGACAAAAACATTCCATACAAGATTAGCGGGAGTTACAAAGGCCGCGAACTCGAAAACATCCGCTACGAGCAACTGCTTCCTTATGCACAACCCGAAGAAGGCGATGCATTCAGGGTTGTAACGGGCGATTTTGTAACCACCGAGGACGGCACCGGTATTGTGCATATCGCACCAAGTTTTGGAGCAGATGACTTTAAAGTAGCCCGCCTCAATGGTATTGGCGCATTGACACTGGTTGACAAACAGGGAAGGTTCACGCCCGAAATGGGAGAATACGCCGGTCGTTATGTTAAAGCCGAATACGCTGCTGATTATGATCCTGCCCGCGAGGACAATGTGGATATCGACCTCATCGTGAAGTTGAAAAAGGAAAACCGTGCCTTCAAAACCGAAAAGTACGAACACTCTTACCCACACTGCTGGCGCACCGATAAACCCATTTTATATTATCCGCTCGATTCCTGGTTCATCCGCACCACGGCTGTAAAAGACAAAATGATTGAGCTCAACCGCACGATCAACTGGAAACCGGAATCCACTGGTACCGGTAGGTTTGGCAACTGGCTCGAAAATCTTGTGGACTGGAACCTTTCACGTTCCCGTTACTGGGGCACGCCACTGCCGATATGGCTTAGTGAGGACCGCAGCGAAGAGCTGTTTATCAGTTCTGTTGAGCAACTCAAAGCCGAAATCGATAAATCGGTTAAGGCCGGATTTATGAAGCATAACCCTTACGGGAAATTCGTACCGGGCGATTTTTCGAAAGCGAATTATAACACCTTCGACCTTCACAGGCCCTATGTTGATGATATTATACTGGTATCGGCCACTGGGCAGAAAATGCTCCGTGAACCCGATCTTATCGATGTATGGTTCGATTCGGGTGCCATGCCTTATGCCCAGTTCCATTATCCTTTTGAACACGCCGATGTAGCTGATTATTTCCCTGCAGACTTTATTGCCGAAGGCGTCGACCAGACCCGTGGATGGTTTTTTACGCTCCATGCAATCGCTGTCATGATTTTTGGTTCAGTTGCTTTCCGCAACGTAGTTTCCAATGGACTCGTGCTCGACAAGAGCGGCAACAAGATGAGCAAACGCCTGGGCAATGCAGTGGATCCATTTGAAACACTTGAAAAATATGGCCCCGATGCTACCCGCTGGTACCTGATCACCAATTCACAGCCCTGGGATAACCTCAAATTTGATCTGGAAGGTATTGGCGAAGTGCAGCGCAAATTCTTCGGCACCTTATACAATACGTACAACTTCTTTGCACTCTATGCCAATATTGATGGTTTCTGCTACAAGGAGGACGAAATCCCATATGCCAGCAGACCGGAAATTGACCGCTGGATACTTTCTGAGCTGAATACACTCATCAACAATGTGGACGAAAGTTATGGCGATTACGAACCAACCCGGGCCGGACGATACATACAATCCTTCGTGGACGAGCATCTGAGCAACTGGTATGTGCGTCTTTCGCGCCGTCGTTTTTGGAAAGGTGATTATTCTGAGGATAAGATCTCAGCTTATCAGACCCTTTATAAATGCCTTGTAACCGTTGCCAAACTTTCTTCACCCATAGCACCATTTTTTATGGATAAACTTTGGGCCGACCTGAATTCGGTAACCGGAAAAGAACAGGCCGAATCCATACACCTTACCTACTTTCCCGTTGCTGATGCGGGCATGATCGACAAAGCACTGGAAGAGCGCATGGAAATAGCCCAGCAGGTATCATCCATGGTACTCAGCCTGCGCAAGAAAACCAACCTGCGCGTGCGCCAGCCATTACAAAAGATAATGATACCGGCACAGGACGATGCCTTCCGCCTCCAGGTGGAAGCCGTGCGCCATCTGATCCTGTCTGAAGTAAATGTTAAAGAGATCGATTACCTTTCAGGTAATGATAACATCCTGGTTAAGAAGATCAAACCCAACTTCAAAACACTCGGACCAAAATACGGTAAACTGATGAAACAGATTGCCGGAGTGGTCGATAAATTTGACCAGGCCGACATTGCGCGTATCGAAGCCGATGGTGTTTACCATCTCACCATACAGGATGAGAAAGTTGAATTGCTTCTGTTGGATGTTGAAATTGCTACTGAAGATATTCCCGGGTGGGTCGTTGCCAATTCAGGCAGCCTGACCGTGGCCCTGGACATCACTATTACAGAGGGTTTACGCGAGGAAGGCATCGCCAGGGAGTTGATCAACCGCATCCAGAACCTACGTAAAGAAAAAGGTTTTGACGTGACCGATAAAATCAGTGTGAAAATCGAAAAAAACAACGATCTTGCGCCCGCTATTGAACACAATTTAGCTTATATTTGTTCTGAGACCCTGGCTGAATCGCTGGAAACTTCAGAACCTGATTCGCCGGGTTCTTTTGACATGATTGAGATAACTGATGAGATAAAGGTAAATATCCTGGTTAGGAAAATTACCTTTTAGTAGATTGAAGATTACCTATATAGACTAATATTATTTAAACTCCTGCCATATGAAAAAGGAAGAAGAAACAATCGACGAAAAGGCAAAAACGCGCTATTCTGATGAAGAACTCAATGAATTCAAGGTATTAATCCTGGAAAAACTGGAAAAAGCCCGCAAAGACTTTATCCTGCTCACAGAAGCCTATACTAATCATAATGAGCATGATACCAATGACACTTCGCCAACTTTTAAAGTGCTTGAAGAAGGATACCAGGTATTATCAAAAGAAGAGAACGCCAAATTGGCTATCCGCCAGGAGAAATTCATACAATCTCTTGAGAATGCGCTTATCCGGATCGAAAACAAGTCCTATGGCATTTGCAGAGTGACGAATAAACTTATTTCCAAAGAACGCCTGCGCATTGTTCCTCATGCTACACTGAGCATCGAAGCTAAGCTGAACCAGGATAAAAACTCACAAAGCTTCTAGCCTGGTCTTGAAAAAATCTCTCCTTATTGTTTTTATCGTTCTGCTCTTCGACCAGTCTTTAAAATTCTGGATTAAGATGCACATGACCCTTGGTCAGGAGTTTCACATTGCGGGAAACTGGTTCATCATTCATTTCACCGAAAATAATGGAATGGCTTTCGGTATGCAGTTTGCCGGTGATTACGGCAAGCTGTTCCTGAGTATCTTCCGTATTATTGCGGTTATATTAATAGCCTTTTATTTGTACCGCGTTACCAGGCACAAGACCAGCAATGGCTTTATCATCAGTATGTCGCTTATTCTTGCCGGAGCTATCGGGAATATCCTCGACAGTGCCTTCTATGGAATGATTTTCAGCGAAAGTACATACTTTGATGTTGCCCGGTTTTTACCTTCCGGGGG
>JBBRRV010000056.1:0-17424 GCA_038246075.1 Bacteroidales bacterium | reverse complement strand
GAATAAGATGTTTTTTTCAGGGATACGATAGCCAACTGACAGCATAGCCTTTAAAATGGCATCAGAGAAAGAATCGCCGATACATCCGACTTCACCGGTGCTTGCCATGTCAACCCCGATGACAGGATCGGCACTCTGAAGCCGCGAAAAGGAGAATTGCGGAGCCTTTACACCAATATAATCGAGTTCGAAGAGCGACTTATGTGGTTTATCTACTTCTAACCCCAGCATAATACGGGTGGCAATGTCGATGAAATTGGTTTTAAGCACTTTTGAGACGAATGGAAAACTCCTGGAAGCCCTGAGATTGCATTCAATGACCTTGATATCATTATCCTTTGCCAGAAATTGAATGTTGAACGGGCCTGAAATATCCAGTTTTTCGGCAATCTTACGCGTGATTTTCTTAATCCGGCGAATGGTTTCAATATAAATTTTCTGAGGAGGGAAAACGATAGTGGCATCACCTGAATGGACTCCGGCGAATTCCACATGTTCCGAAATGGCATAAGCTATAATTTCGCCGTGTCGTGCTACAGCATCTACTTCTATCTCTTTTGCCTCCTGGATAAATTCGGATACTACTACCGGGTAACGTTTGGAAACATTGGTTGCCAGGGTGAGGAAATGCTCCAGTTCGTTCCTGTTCGAAACCACGTTCATCGCCGCACCTGAGAGTACATAAGACGGGCGGACCAATACAGGGAATCCCACTATATCGGCAAATGAATGTATATCGGCGACGCTGCTGAGTTCTTTCCAGCGTGGCTGGTCCACACCTATATCATCAAGCAGCTGTGAAAATTTATGACGGTTTTCGGCATTGTCAACTGATTCCGGTGAAGTGCCCAGAATGTTTACATGCTCGGCATGCAGCCGCATAGCCAGGTTGTTAGGAATTTGACCGCCTGTTGAAATAATCACTCCCTTAGGCATTTCGAGTTCCACAATGTCCATGACTCTCTCAAAAGTAAGTTCATCGAAATACAGGCGGTCGCAGATGTCGTAATCCGTGCTTACCGTTTCGGGATTATAATTGATCATCACCGAACGGTATCCGCTTTTTCTGATGGTTTGCAATGCATTCACACCACACCAGTCAAATTCCACGCTGCTTCCGATACGGTAAGCTCCCGAACCGAGGACAACTACCGACTTTCCGTCGTTTTCAAAATCCGGATCGTGGTCTGTGCCATTGTAAGTCAGGTAAAGGTAATTGGTCTGAGCCGGGTATTCTGCGGCCAGTGTATCAATCTGTTTAACAAATGGTGTTATCCCGTTCTTTTTACGGTATGCTCTCACACGCAGCAATTCTTCATCGATAAGTTCGGGGTCGTTGCGGAAGATAAATCGTGCGACCTGAAAATCGGAAAATCCCATTTGCTTGGCTTCTTTCAGCAAGGGCAGTGGCAGTTCCTGAAGTGTTGTATAATTAAGTAGCTGATGTTTCATCTCTGCAATATGCAGGAGTTTCTCCAGAAACCATTTGTCGATGCGGGTGAGTTCATGTATGCGGTCAACGGTGTAACCTATGGAGAAAGCCTTTGATATGGCAAAAATGCGCATATCGGTGGGATTGGATAATTCGCTGTCGATATCCGTGATTTCGATTTCCTTATTGCCCACAAAACCATGCATTCCCTGGCCGATCATGCGCAGTCCCTTCTGGATGGCTTCCTCGAAGGTGCGCCCGATAGCCATCACTTCTCCAACACTTTTCATGCTGCTGCCGATCAGCTTGGATACGCCCTGGAATTTACCAAGGTCCCATCGGGGGATTTTCACTACGATGTAATCAAGTGAAGGTTCAAAAAAGGCGGTAGTCGTTTTGGTAACCGAATTTTTGAGTTCGTGGAGGCCATAGCCTAAGCCCAATTTAGCGGCAATAAAAGCCAATGGGTAACCGGTTGCTTTGGATGCCAGGGCGCTGCTGCGGGACAGACGCGCATTCACTTCAATTACACGATATTGCTCGGATGATGGATCGAGGGCATACTGTACATTGCATTCGCCAACAATGCCGATATGACGGATGATGGCAATGGCAATTCGCCTGAGTTTATGATATTCGCGGTTGGTAAGCGTTTGTGATGGTGCTACCACAATGCTCTCACCTGTGTGGATTCCGAGTGGGTCGAAATTTTCCATGTTGCAAACGGTGATGCAATTATCGAAACGGTCGCGCACCACTTCATATTCGATTTCTTTCCAGCCTTTAAGCGATTCCTCGACGAGGATCTGACTCGAATAGGAGAATGCTTTTTCAGCCAGTTCGCTTAGTTCCGCCGCGTTATTGCAGAATCCGCTGCCTTGTCCGCCCAGGGCGAATGCGGCCCGGATGATAATAGGGTAGCCTAATGTGTTGGCTGCCTCCAATGCTGCTTTCATCGTCGTTGCCGCCACGCTTCGTGGCGTATGCACGCCTATTTCTGCAAGTTTGGTAACAAAAAGTTCACGATCTTCGGTATCCATAATAGCTTGAACGGGTGTTCCCAGGACACGCACCTTATATTTTTCGAATACACCGCTGTTAAATAATGCGATACCGCAATTGAGCGCCGTTTGTCCGCCAAACGACAGCAGGATGCCATCGGGGCGCTCCTTTTTGATTACCTCTTCAACAAAATAGGGTGTTACCGGCAGAAAATAGATGCGATTTGCATAACCTTCCGATGTTTGTACGGTGGCAATATTTGGATTGATAAGAACGGTATCTACGCCTTCTTCACGCAAGGCTTTAAGCGCCTGCGAACCGGAATAATCAAATTCGCCGGCTTCACCTATTTTAAGGGCTCCTGAACCAAGTAAAATGACTTTCTTAATGTTTTCCATGCCTGATCATTTCAAAAAAATCATCAAATAAAAATTCGGTATCTGTTGGTCCGCTGGAAGCTTCGGGATGAAATTGTGACGAGAAAAACGGTTTGGTTTTGTGTCTTATTCCTTCATTGGTACCATCGTTGAGGTTAATGAAATATGGTTCCCAATCATCACCCAGGGTAGTATTATCCACTGCAAATCCATGATTTTGCGAAGTAATGAAGGATTTTGAGGTTCCTGCAATGATAACCGGTTGGTTGTGGCTGCGGTGCCCGTATTTCAATTTATAAGTTGTCGCACCTCCTGCCATTGAAAGCAATTGGTTGCCCATACATATCCCAAAAATGGGGGTGTCGGCATTCAATGCTTTACGGATATGTGCAACAGTAGCCAGGCATTGCTGAGGATCTCCAGGGCCGTTGGATAGGACAATACCATCAAATTGCCGGTTTGTAAAGTCATCATCCCAGGGGAGTTTCGTTACGGTGGCATCGCGCTTTAAAAGGCAGCGGATAATGTTGTTTTTCACGCCTAAATCAACAAGTCCGATATGGAATCGCCCACTCCCATATGTTACAGGCTCAGGCGTGCTAACTTTAGCTACAGGATTGTCAGCATTGGGATCGTAAAACGGTACATCGATGTCATCATAGACGATCTTGCCCAGCATCGTGCCTTTTTCGCGCAGGTGTTTGGTGAGCGCGCGGGTGTCAATTCCGCATATTCCCGGTATCCTTCCATTGGTGAGCCATTCAGCAAGACTTTTACTGGCATTCCAATGACTGTATGCAAAAGAATAATCGGCTACGATAAGTCCCGATACCTGGATTTTTTCTGATTCAAAATTACGGAGCATGCCGTTTTCCCGGATATGATCCGGAACGCCGTAATTGCCAATGAGCGGGTAAGTAGTGACCAGTATCTGCCCTGCATACGAAGGATCTGTCAGGCTCTCAGGGTATCCTGTCATGGCAGTATTAAAGACCACTTCGCCTGCAGCTGTTCCACGGTATCCAAATGAAATCCCTGTAAAAACTGAGCCATCTTCGAGGATTAGCTTTGCCTGGTTTTGTTCAGTCATCTGCAGTTTTGTTTTAGCCGGTGTCAGTTCATTTCAATGATCTGGAATAACTCATCCAGTTTGGGTGTAAGGATAATTTCCGTTCGGCGGTTCTTGCTGCGGGCCTCTCTTGTATTGCTGGCATCAATGGGCGAATATTCACTGCGTCCGGCGGCCATAATGCGTTTCGGATCCACCTTGCTGTTATTGATAATTATTTTCACAATGGCCGTTGCCCGCATTACACTCAAATCCCAGTTATCCTTAATTTGTCCTGGACCAGTGAATGGTACATTGTCAGTATGGCCTTCAATCACCACATTGATCTCAGCATTTTTCTCAAGCACTTTGGCTAATTTTTTCAGTGCTTCTATACCTTGGACACTTGCATCGTATTTGCCCGAGGCAAATAAGAGACGATCTTCCAGCGAAACGTATACCTTGCCGTTCTTCACATTAATGGTCAGTCCTTTTCCTTCAAATCCAAGTAAAGCATCTGTAACCGTTTTGCGGAGTGCCTGAACTATCGAATCCTTTTTGGACAGAATGGTTTGTAATTCCAGTAAACGCTTGCTCTTAAGGTCGAGTTCGCGTTCGAGTTCGTGCAGCCGGTCCTCCCTGATGAGCAGGTCGTCCTGTGTTTTTTTGAGTTCAGTCAGCAGAGTTTCAGTTTCAGTGCGGTTACCGGCTAATTGCTCTTTCTTCAGGTCGAGGTTTTTGCTCAGTTCGTCATAGCTGCGTGTAATTTGCCGGAGTGATGTGCCCAGGCGGGTTGTATCCTCGCGTAAGCGGGCAATGTCTTTGCGCTGACGCAGTAGTTCCGATGACTGTTCGTTATTTTGGGTCGTGAGTTCGTCCACCTTGGCATTCAGCCGATAGCTTTCTTCCTTGTAACGGGTAGCCATGTCGTTATATTTTTTGGTTGGAACGCAGGAAAACAGGCTTGCAGAAAGGGAGGCCAGGATGATAAGTCGAAAAAAACTGTTGAACATAAGCGTTTCTTGTTTGAGGTTTAAAAATCTATTTCGGGCAGGGCAGGACAATGATATTTGCATGGCGAAGATACAAAAGTTTAAGGCATCAGGAAGAGCAGGTCGACAGCCGTTTCCCGGTTGCGAATGACTTGAACACCAGCATTCATTCAGCATTCTTCGCGTTCATGGTTTCACCCTTAGAACATTAACTTGTTATTTGTGTTATGCGTATATTTATAAAAAACTATTTCCATGCAAACAATTCTGGGTGCTAATGGCATTATATCCACGGAACTGGCAAAAGCACTACCCCGGTATACCGACAAAATCCGCCTGGTAAGCCGCAATCCGCGAAAAGTTAACGAGACAGATGAAATTTTTTCTGCTGATCTTATGAACAAGGAACAAACCTTGGCTGTAGTGGCAGGTTCTGAAGTTGTATATCTCACTGCAGGATTGCAGTATAATATCAGCGTTTGGAGGGAACAGTGGCCCGTGATTATGCGTAATGTGATTGATGCCTGTATAGTGCATCATGCAAAGCTGGTGTTTTTCGATAACGTTTATATGTATGGAAAAGTAAATGGATGGATGACGGAAGAAACGCAATCAGGTGTGGCACCTGCCCACGGATAAAAACGCACTGACGGGCAGGGAAATCATTGCCCTTGCTGCGAAAGCTTTTAATGTTCCTCCAAAACATACAACCCTGTCGCGATGGTTATTGCAAATAGTAGCATTGTTTAGCCCCATTGTGAAGGAAAGCATGGAGATGTTATACCAGAGCGAATACGATTACCTTTTTGACAGCAGCAAATTCGACACTGCTTTTACGTTTAACACCACAACTTATGTGGCAGGAATTGCTGAAACAGCAAAAAGCCATCAAAAACAGTAGTCTTGAAACCTGCAAAACATGGATTTAATAGCTTAAACAAATATATTTTGGAGCGGGATTCTGTCTTTTCAGGCTGTTTTTAAGTGCGGATCAGTGGTATTTGATAAATAATATGCTATCAAATTAAGAAAAATAATTTTTAAATACCTAAAATAGAGCTGATTGAAATAATTATCAAAATATATTTGTTTCATAATGATATTTGTATATTTCCTTTGAGTACCTTTGGCAATAATTTTTAATAACATATTACACATTACACAACATTACATTATGAAACACGGAAAAGTAAAGTTCTTCAATGAGTCCAAAGGATTTGGATTTATATTAGACACAGATTCAGAAAAAGAGTACTTCGTACATGCATCAGGTCTTATTGACCAGATCAGAGAAGGTGACGAAGTCACTTTTGACCTGCAAGAAGGAAAAAAAGGATTAAATGCAACTAACGTTAGGATAGCATAGTTTATACTTCTTAGACGACATTAATCTTTAGCCTCGCATTTATGTGAGGCTTTTTTTTTGATTTCCGCTACCGGCTGATCATCCCGCCCCGTGACATAAAAACAAGCGCGCCGTTGTTCTTCCCGGCTAATGATGGTTATCAATGCTTATATTTGCTGAATGCTCACACAACCGAATCTATACCGTAAGCTGCATGTCTGGAGGCTAAAATTTATTCCTCCGCGCCAGTTCATCATTTTGCTGAGTCTCCTTACTGGTATATTCGGCGGGCTGGCTGCTGTATTACTCAAGAACACCGTTTTTTATACACATTCAATACTTACTGAAGGGTTTGAGCAGAAAAATTTCAACCTGCTTTACCTGGCCTATCCTTTCATTGGGATGTTGCTCACGGTGCTGTATGTGAAGTTCTTCGTCCGTGACAATATTGGACATGGCATCAGTCGTGTGCTTTATTCAATCTCTAAAAGTAACAGCATACTGCGCCCGCATAATACATATTCTTCCATGATAGGAAGCACCCTGACTGTTGGATTTGGTGGTTCTGTCGGATTAGAGGCTCCGATTGTGCTCACCGGTGCAGCCATAGGCTCCAACCTGGCAAGGGTTATGCGTTTGGATTACAGGTCGGTAACGCTGATGTTAGGATGCGGGGCCGCGGCTGCCATTGCAGGGATTTTTAAAGCACCCGTGGCGGGTGTTGTCTTTGCACTGGAAGTGCTTATGCTCGACCTGACGATGGCATCACTTATCCCACTGCTCATCGCGGCGGCAACGGGAGCAACACTTGCATCATTTTTTATGGGTAAGGATGTGCTGTTTGCGTTTACAGTCACAAATCCATTTGAGCTAAGCAACATTCCTTACTATTTGCTTCTGGGGGTTATTTGTGGTTTGGTATCGCTTTATTTTACACGGGCAAGCTTTTATATTGAAGGGCTCTTCCAGAAAATAAGCGGCACTAAGCTGAGGCTGGTCATTGGTGGAACGATCGTTAGTGTGCTTATTTTCCTTTTCCCTTCACTTTTTGGAGAAGGCTATATTGAGCTCACCGCTATTCTCACTGGTAACGGCGATGCCCTGTTTCAGAACAGTCTTTTTTATTCCGTCAGCAGCAACTACATCCTTTTCCTGGTATTTTTACTGTTTGTGCTCTTCTTTAAAGTAATTGCCATGTCTGCAACAACTGCGGGAGGTGGTGTTGGAGGCATATTTGCACCTTCCCTTTTTATGGGTGGCATAACAGGTTTCTTCGTTGCCCGGTTTGTAAATTTCTTTGATTCATTGCGACTCCCCGAGAAGAATTTTGCCCTTGCAGGAATGGCTGGCGTGATGGCTGGCGTGATGCATGCCCCCCTGACAGCCATATTTCTGATTGCTGAGATCACTGGCGGGTATTCTTTTTTCATTCCATTAATCATAACCGCCACAGCTTCATATCTTACGATTATGAATTTCGAGCCACATTCGCTCTATACAAAGCGACTGGCCCAGCATGGCGAATTAATCACACACCATAAGGATAAGGCTGTGCTTTCACGTCTTTCCATAAAAGCGCTGATCGAAACCAATTTCAGTCCCATTGGCCCTGACGCGAGCCTGCGCGATCTCGTGAAAGTGGTGTCAGAATCCCAGCGCAATGTATTTCCTGTAATAGCGGAGGACCGCACTTTTCTGGGGGTGGTTTTTATGAATGATATCAGGAATATCCTGTTCAAACCTGAACTATACGATACAACTTTTGTGAGCCAGCTGATGTTTATGCCCTATCCCTGTGTAGAAATAGATGAAACCATGGAAGATGTAGCACAAAAATTTCATTCCTCCGAGCATTATAATCTTCCTGTCATGGATAAAGGGAAGTATATTGGCTTTGTTTCCAGGGCCAATGTATTTTCGGCTTACCGTAAACTGGTTAGGGCGTTTTCGCAGGAATAATACGCTGTGGCTGCAAACGGATCAGTTTACCTTGAATGGATAACTTACCTTGGCCATGTCTTCGTTGGCCTTTAGAATCTTCTTTTTCAGGTCCTCTTTAAATGTAATGACCTTAGCCATTAATGCCTCATCGGCTGTAGCGAGAATTTGAGCCGCCAGGATAGCAGCGTTGTGTGCACCGTTCAATGCAACAGTGGCCACGGGTATTCCGGGGGGCATCTGCAGGATGGCCAGGATAGCATCGAGACCTTCGAGTGATGATTTTATGGGTACGCCGATTACCGGGATGTGCGTCATGGCAGCCACCACACCGGGCAGATGTGCAGCCATGCCGGCACCAGCAATGATCACCCTTATGCCCCGGCCATATGCCGATCGGGCGAATTCTTCCACCTTTTCGGGAGTGCGGTGGGCTGATAAAGCATGCATCTCGAAGGCTATTCCAAAATCATTCAAGACTTTGGCGGCATCTTCCATGATGCCCAGATCAGAAGTGCTGCCCATGATAATACTCACGCGTGGTTCCATGACATTTTGGCTTTTATTGACCAAAAGTAAAACTTTTCATCGATCCACATATGTTTCCTCGGGTGGAAACGTTAAATTTGTAGGCTAATTCATTTTATAGCAAAAAGATACCAATGGATAAAATACAAGTCAAGGATAAAGAGTTCGAACTGTTTATTACTGCGGAAACCATTAGCAATGCTGTTAGCAGAATAGCCCTGAAATTAAACGAAGACCTGAAAGGTAAAGATCCGATATTTCTTGTTGTACTCAACGGCGCCTTCATTTTCGCGAGCGATCTGATCAAAAAGATAACAGTTGACTGTGAAATTTCATTCGTAAAGCTTTCATCTTATTCAGGTACCCGCAGTACAAGAATGGTGAAGGAACTGCTTGGTTTGAATGAAGTGCTCAAAGGCAGAACAGTTGTTGTGATTGAAGATATAATTGATACAGGTATCACAATGGCAGGAATGATCGCTAAACTCAGGGAAATGGAAGCCGGAGATGTAAAGATTGTCACTTGTCTTTTCAAACCTGATGCTTTTAGCAAAGAATTTAAAATTGACTATGTTGGAATTGAAATTCCGAATAAATTTATCGTTGGATATGGCCTTGATTATGATGGCTATGGACGTAATATTCCTGATATATACCAGATAACTACCTCCTGATTTTAACAAATAATTTTCCATTCATAACAATCACCCATACAATCACCCACAATGCTGAATATTGCACTTTTTGGCCCTCCCGGCGCCGGTAAGGGGACTCAGTCTCAATTGCTCATCGAAAAATACAACCTGGCATATATTTCCACCGGTGATATCCTGCGGCATGAGATCGCCGAAGGTTCTGACCTTGGGATGCAGGCAAAATCAATTATTGATCAGGGCGGGCTTGTGAGCGATGAACTCATAGTCCAGCTCATTGAAAAAAAGATATTGATGAGCACCAATGTGAACGGTATCCTGTTTGATGGATTTCCGCGCACCCTGGTTCAGGCATATATCCTTGATGGGCTGCTGCTCAAACTACATACAGAGTTGTCCTGTATGCTGAGCCTGGTTGTTCCGCGCGAAGAACTTATCAAACGTGTGCTCGAACGCGGAAAGATTTCCGGACGTTCCGACGATACAGAAGAAATCATCAAGATCCGTTTGGAGGAATATGCAAATAAGACGGCACCTGTCGCCACTTATTATGAGGAACGCAACCTCTATTTCCCTATTGATGGTGTTGGTCTGATCCCGGAAGTCTTTGAAAGAGTTGCAGAATCAGTAGATCAAACGATTAATAAAGTCTGGTTTAACCTCGTGCTATCCGGTGCTCCCGGTGTGGGAAAAGGAACCCAGGGAAGGTTACTGGCCAAGAAATTCAACCTGTTCTACATATCTACCGGATCGCTGTTGCGCACCGAGATTAAGAACAACACCTTAATCGGCCAGCAAGTCAAAGATTTCATGGAAATAGGGGAGCTGGTACCTGATGAAATTGTCATCAAACTGATTGAAAGGGTCATCAACCAGGAAAGAGATGTGAATGGTTTTGTATTCAAAGGATTTCCGCGTACCGTGATCCAGGCCTATATTCTGGATGGACTACTGCGCAGGATGAATATGAGCATTTCATACATGATTGAGATGCAGGCACCCATGCTGGAACTTATCAAACGCCTCGCGCTTCGCTCCAGGGGTGACAATGCGCGGCCTTATGATATGTCCACTGAACTTATTGTTCACCGGTTGGAGGAATATGAAACCAAGACCGTTTTGGTGGCCGATTTTTATGAACGGCAAAACAAACATATGGTGCTGAATGCCGTTGGCACCCAGGATGAAATTTTCGACCGCCTTTCAAGGTCGGTGGAATCTGTTATTCGCAAAGTACGCTAGGCTTCGGCCCTCATTCAAATAACAACTTTATGGCAGGCTCAAATTTTGTTGATTATGTTAAATTATATTTCCGGTCAGGTGCCGGAGGTGCCGGTTCCGCGCATTTCCTGCGCACCCGCGATAATCCGCATGGCGGCCCTGATGGTGGCGATGGCGGACGCGGAGGCCATATTATCCTGAGAGGAAGCGCCCAATTATGGACCTTGCTGCACCTTAAATATACCAAACACATCATGGCCGATGACGGCGTTAGCGGCAGGGGCGCTTTGCGCACAGGTGCCGAAGGAAAAGATATTTATGTTGATGTTCCATTGGGTACGGTTGTCCGCGATGCTGAAACCGGTGAGACAGAATTCGAAATAACCACTGCAGGTGAAGAACGCATTGTGCTGCATGGCGGAAGGGGAGGACAGGGCAACGATCACTTTAAATCGTCAACACACCGCTCCCCTAAATTTGCACAGCCTGGTGAGCCCCGTATTGAAGCATGGAAAATTCTTGAGTTGAAAATTCTGGCCGATGTCGGATTGGTGGGTTTCCCCAATGCAGGAAAATCGACCCTGCTCTCGGTGATTACGGCAGCCAAACCCGAAATAGCTGATTATCCGTTTACCACACTCAGGCCTAACCTGGGTATTGTGGCTTATCGCGATAATCTATCCTTTGTAATGGCTGACATCCCGGGAATCATCGAAGGTGCATCCGAGGGAAAAGGACTGGGGCTCAGGTTCCTGAGGCATATCGAACGCAACTCGATACTCCTCTTTATGATTCCGGCAGATAGCAAAGATATCCGCAAAGAATACAAGATACTGCTGAATGAACTGAAGCAATTTAATCCTGAACTCCTTGACAAAGGACGTATGCTGGCAATAACAAAATGCGACCTGCTGGATGAGGAACTCACAGCGCAAATCAAGAAAGAGCTTCCACGCATTCCGACAGTTTTTATTTCATCTCATAACCGCACAGGACTTGTGGAACTGAAGGACAAGCTTTGGAAACAGCTTCAGGCGTCTATTGATGAATCGAAGTAATGGGTTAGAGAATGGTATGCGCCATAATTAATTTTTAGCGCGGGGAAGTCTTAGAAGTAGATTGAAGTAGATTGAAGTAGATTGAAGTAGATTGAAGTAGATTGAAGTAGATTGAAGTAGATTGAAGCAGATGGAAGTAGATTGAAGTAGATTGATGAGATTGAAACAAATTGAAGTAGATTGAAGTACATTGAAGTACATGGAAGTATATGGAAGTACATTGAAGTACATGGAAGTAGATTGAAGTGTATTGAAGTACATGGAAATACATGGAAATACATTGAAATATATAGAAATATATAGAAATGTATAGAAAGTATAAAAATGTAGAAAATGTATAGATATGGGTAGTAACAGGAAGAAATAAGTGGAAATAAATAGAAATAAAGCGTGTTAGCGTCACTTCAGCAGATCGATACCAGCATATTCCTGTTTCTGAACGGGCTGCGTTCACCATTTCTCGATTTCGTGATGTGGTGGGCCAGCAATAAATTCATCTGGATTCCTTTATATGCCGGGCTGCTTTGGTTGCTGATCAGGGAAAACCGCGACAGGATCTGGCTGTTGCTACTCATGATTTTACTGCTGGTTGTGCTCAGTGATCAATCTTCAAACCTGGCTAAATTTGCATTTGCACGTTTCAGACCCTCCAACGAGCCATTACTGAAGGGCCTGGTGCATATATTACGCAATTATAGCGGAGGAGACTATGGGTTTTACTCCGGGCACGCATCAAGTTCCTTTGCCGTGACTGTTTTTGTGATCTGTCTTGCCGGCAGGCGGCATAAATGGCTGATCCCTTTAATGCTGTTTTTTGCTATACTGGTCTCCTATAGCCGCATTTACCTCGGTGTTCATTATCCCGGTGATGTATTGGCAGGCATAATGGCAGGATCAATTTACGGATTCGCAATAGGTAAGTTATATTTGTTCTATAAACAACGTGCGGAAAAGAAGTCACAGGTTTAATATAGGTACTAGTACCCCAGCTTCTTCCCTGTCATTTCATCAATGACCACCCTGTATGTTGCAACTTCTTTAATGGATGGCGCATTATAGCTAAAGTCCTTCCCGGTATAATGCTTCATGACTTTATTCATTATTTCAACTTTCCGGTCATATTCTTCAATAAATTCTACGTGGCCGAAAGCCATCACACTCCTGAATTTCATGGAATAACTGCAGGCCACGCCTTCGCTCTGGTGCCGTAATTCATGACCTGTACTGAAGGTGACGCAAACGCGGTTGTTCTTCTTCAGGATATCCATTTTGCGCCCTTCACGGGCTGAATGGAGGTATATGTAGCCCTCGTCGAAACCGAAATTAAACGGCACAACATAAGGGGTGTTATCTTTATCCACCATGCCTACATAGCAAACCTGGCAATCGCTGATGATGGACGCAATAGCTTCTTTATCCGTAAAACAGTTACTTCGCATAAGTTTTGAACTTAAAAAAAATGAATTGAATGTTTATTCTTGTGTTTGCTTGTTTGGCCCGGCTATGGATTCGAGTATCGATGTAATTACCGAGAGGATAATGCTGAACAACAGCGCCCACCAAAAACCATCAACACTGAACCCTGAAACAAGCTCGCTGGTTAACAGGATGATAAAGGCATTGATTACCAGCAGGAATAGGCCTAAAGTCAGCACGGTAACCGGGATGGTAAGCAAAATGAGTAACGGTTTCAGAAAGGTATTAAGCAGGGCAATTACAATGGCCACAATGATAGCCGTAGTAAAACTGGCGATAACAACACCCGGCAGCAAATAGGAGCTAAACAATACAGCCAGTGATGTGACAAGGATTTTGAGCAGGAACTTCATAGGACGGGTTTTATAAACTGTTCAAATTTACCGAAAATAGGAATTCAATCGCCACGGATGCATTGTCGGGGCGATAGGCGAAGCGTGCGCCCATGTCGATGGGCAGCAGGAAGCGCATCACATGCATATCTGCGGTTATTTCTGTACCCAGCGAGCGCATATATTGGCTTTGGTGAGGGCCTTCATCGCCTTTTGCATAATCAAAGAAAAAATTAGCTTTCAAACGTTTGATATAGAGTACCGGACCGATGGTTAAATCGGGGTATAGCAAGGGTAATTTGTAATTGAATCCGAGGCTCATTAAATTGTCGTCATCACGGTAATAATATCCGCGGGGATAGTTCACCAGTGATGCGTAACTGTAATCTCCCGGATCGCGCTGCTGCAATCCGCCATATATGCGGAGACTGTGGTGCCTGCCGATCCCCGGGAAATAGAGCATGGTTTCCACCGATCTGATTGAACCCAGGTTGTTATCTCCAAAAGGTGTATGCCTGTAGTTCAGATCAAGTGTTTGACCCCAGCGCGGGGCCATATCTTTTGAGTTGGATTTGATATAGTTGTAGGCATATAGCCTGTAGCTGACCGAGCGAATCGTTCCCTCAATCAGGCGTGTATCGGTAGATGCATTATGTGTGATCTGGTCAAAATTGAGTCCGATTTCAGGTCGTATTCCAATAAAGTATTTGCCGTTATTAAATTGCAATGGCACATAAGTGTTGAATTTTACACTACTTTCATTCCAGGTATAGCGCCTGCCATTGCTATCCAGGGCTGCCCGCATTCCGGCGGAGAAATTCATGTCCATTGCCGGATACCATCCCAGGTAGCTTAAGTCAGCATGGAAACGGCCGGTTTTTTCATTTGTGCTATAAGCATAGCCTATGGTTGCGATGGCTGTGCTGAGCGCATTCTGCGAATTAAAAGTTATTCCCGGAGCATATTCAGATCCGTTTACATCAATATAGGCAGGTGCCCAACTGTGAAAATTGATGAGATGGGTAAACCGGTTATATTTCTTGCTTTCGAATACCTGATGACCTGCCGTCAATGAATCAACAATTCCGTTTTCCTGGTCAACGATGGCCTGGAATGGACCTGTAAAAGTATTTTTTACCTTGCTCAGTAGTTTCCATTGTTTGGGTATAAGGTCGGTTTCGGCAAGTTCAAAACCATTGGATGTATAATTGGAATATACCATCCGGCTGAAGTCGGGTGAAGGGTATCCGTTGAATGATCCGAAAGCGGATGAGGTAACCTGGTACACAACAGGTTTTATGGTGTCCAAAGCATAAATATTCTCTATTCCTGAAAATGATCCGTTAAAGAAGACCCAGTTCCTGACCAGAATGGGATTGGCAATCTCGGTGAAGGTCGGGGGTAGTAATTCCCGGCCTTTTTTGTTTACAGCATTGATCATACGTATGCTTTTGCCCTGCTGGCCCAGCACCATGAACACGATATTTCGCCCGTCGTCCGACCATGTCGGATTAAGGTATTGTTCAAATTCAGAAGAGATCAATGTGCGGATCTCTTCGCCGGTGGCTGCGTTAAGAATCACCAGATCCGAATGATTATCCTCGCTCATTTTTACGGCGACAATCTGCTTGCCGTCATGTGAGATACTGGGGCCGAACAACCTGCTGCGGTGGGTGAGCTGACGTGTCTGGCCGTTCGAAAGATCAAGGATTTTGATGACGGAATAGCTGCGATTTGACCAGCGGACATCATTTATTTTTTCGGTCCATACAACAAGGCCTTTGCTGGTGGAAAGATTGTCGGCGGTAAAAGTTCCCGGCTTGTTTTGTATTAGTTCACTGTGGTTGTCGGGATTGGTGGCCACGGAGATTACCTCAGAGGAATAGAGCCCGGGCGTAAAGATTACTTTTTCACCGCCGCTTCGTTTGATTGTTACAAAACGGCTGATATCGTCCAGGGTGGTCCGTTCGGCCAGAATTAAACTATCATTGAGATAATGGGGATATTTATACCTGGAATAAGCAGAATGTGGGGATGTAGGTATTCGGCGAAAGGCTGTGTAGGTTGTAAGACTTCCCTGTTGCCTCCAGAGACTGTCTGTTGCTGCCAGTGTCCTGTTGTAAAGACCAACTTTTTTCAAACCTGTGCGCTTTTTCAAACCCATATCAAAAGGAATGACCGCGTAAGGATATTTCGCTACGCTGTTGAGTGTTTTATCCCAGACATCCCTGCCATACCACTTGCGGGCATTGGCAACTAGTTGATAACCAAGAACGTAATGATCTGTGACATAATCGCGAAAAGAGCCAAATACGGCCTTGTCGTAAGTATATTTGCCTTTTTCCAACAACTGGGCACGCAGTTCCATTTCAAAACCAGGAATCCTGCCTCTTCCCGATTTGCTTAATCCTGTTTCGGTACATACGGCATCGCCTTCCATCATCCAAAGCGGCACAAAAAGTCCGACTACGGCAGCCGTTCCCTGTTCGCCGATGATATAGGAGAGTGTCCGGGTGAAGCCCTGATTTATTTTATCCATTTGCACGATATGCCGGTACTCATGAATGGCCAGTTGTTCCAGCCAGTTTTGGGCATACGTATTTTGGGGCGGGCAGGTATAAAATTCCATCCTGCGGGGGGCCCATACTGAGAAAGCATTGGCTGTCACATCCTGGGTGTGGAAGATCACCGGTACTTTTGCCGGTTCTTTTCCGAGTGATGATGAAGTTTTAGGATAGCTTGATTCGAGCAGGTTGGCGGTGTATTGCGCCTTTTTTTCGAATGCGACCGGGTAGATCAGGCGGAAGTGCGCTGTATTGATCTGATTCCAGTGAACAGAAGCAGGATCCTGCCCCACGACATAGTATTGGGCGTTGAGACTATTGGTGATCAATAGCAGGAGCAGCATGAAAAGCAGTGGTTTTTTTTGCATCATTTAAATTCCAGCTGCAATCTAAGATGGCTTTTGAAGCGGAGTAACAAAATTAGAAAATTATGGGATGCTTTTACGGGGAATAAAACGGATAATTATTTCGGAAAGTAACTGGTGGGGATTGGATGTGCTGCTGATGTATTTCAGATTAACCGGAAATTACCAAACAACTGATTAAAGTCTTCAAGCTTGAATGGTTTCTGGGCATAGCCATCCATGCCTGCATCAATGCATTCCTGCTTGTTTGATGTTGTAGTGAGGGCAATGACGATGGTCCTTACAACATCTCTCAGTCCGGTCTCAAATTTTCTGATCTCTTTAACGGCTTCCAGGCCATCCATTTCGGGCATCTGGATATCCATAAGCACAACATCGTAATGCTGGGAACGGAATTTTATCAGGGCTTCGCGCCCGTTGCCGGCTATATCTACGGTATGACCTATACGCCGAAGGTAATAAGAGGTTAGCCTCTGGATCATCGTATCGTCTTCTGCCAATAAGATTTTTAACGTTTTCATTTTGAAGGCCTCGATATTTTTCAGATGGCAGTAAATACTATAGGTCGTTCCGTTTATTTTATTGCGTTTGTCCATATCCTTGCAGCATAGTTTGTGTTAGGATAGTATATAATAGTAATCATAAATAAGCATTTCATCGTATCGCTATTATCCCGTTTTTTATCATTGAAATTTGCCTGATATCATTTTGATATGTCGACTTTTTACCCCCCGGGATAAATAATGACTTCCAGATGGACAACACTCAAAATTGCCTTCTGCAACTGACGCTACAGAGAATACAGACTGCTGCCACAATAACAAATGATATGCCTGATTTCGTAAGCTGCTGTTAGGTAATTAGATATGGATAAGCCTTTACTTAGACTGATTATTATGTGTCCTATTTTGAAATAATTTGAAAAAATCGCGGACGAAGTATGTCTGCGGCGCATGAGAAGGGAAGTTAAACAGGGGAAAGTTTTGGAGGATTAATTTGCCATTACTTAACGTTGCTGACAAAATAATTCCAGACAGGATCATCCGGGGGATTGGCAATAATCTCGACAGGCGTGTTTTGAACAGGATGGTTG
>JBBRRV010000055.1:0-17439 GCA_038246075.1 Bacteroidales bacterium | reverse complement strand
GTGGGAGAGGGGTGATTTACCTTGGACCTTGGAATTTGGAATTTGGACCTTGGAATTTGAAACTCAGGAGACCATCAGGCTGCAACCGCGCACATCGGCCGCATCAAAGCGCCCCAGTACTTCAAAAGTACCGTCGGGGTGCATTTTGCCGAGGTCTTCGGTGGCAATAAAGGAACAACTGTAAAGGTTGGCCAGGTCGATGATGTTGATCCCTCCGGTGAGACCTGGATTTAAAAGGCTCAGCGGGTCGTTCCCGTCGCGGATCATAACCTTCATCCATGGTGGGCAACTGAAAAGGCCGCCAGCCCGGGACCAAGCCTGTGAAAGCAGTTCGGTCATTCCGTACTCGGAATGAATACAGTCGACACCAAAACCCTTGCATAAACGCGCGTGCAATTCTTCACGGATAAGTTCCTGGCGCCGGCCCTTCATACCACCGGTTTCTATGATGATTGCACCGGGAATTTTAATGGGATGGCTTTCGGTGAAATCAAGCAGTGCATAGCTAACGCCGATCAGGATAACTTTCAGGCCTTTTTGCCTGGTTTCTTCGAGTTGCTGCGCAAGCGATTCATGGTCGTAAAGATAAAACCCGCTGGCTGAATGCCTGCTTTGCTTCACCAGATCATCTGCCATGAATACCAGCGACGAATTTTTACGCTCCAGGTAGGAGGGGAGGAGCCCAATAATGACATAGTCTGCTGCCTTGCCATAAACCAGTGAGAAACCCTTTCGAAAACTCTCCCGGTAAAGCATAAGATCAGCCACAAAATGCCGGGAAGGGATGCTCCCGGTGGTCGAACTGCTCTCGAAAATGGCTTCTTCATCCTGAACCGTACCATAAACCCGGTGCGTTTTGAAGAAACTAACCGGGAGAAACGGAATCTTTGCCGGTTTATCAATGTCCTGCATATTCACACCCAGGCCGTCCACAAACGAACGATACAGAGAATTGTATTCATATTGCAGGCGGAAGACTGCAATCGCCAGGTCGTCAAATTCGCCCCGGGAGTGAATGTTAAATATTCTTTTTCGTGCAGTGTTGAAGTCCATCAGTGATATTTTGTAATTTTAGCATCGGGAATGTGCTTATGAAGATGACTTCATGGCATTTGATTAACAGGAGTGCAATCAGTGCATATCATAGGCGCAGTTGATAAAATTTCCGGGAAATGATTAAATAATAGTTTTGCATGAAAAGCATATCAAAGGTAAACCTAATTTTTCTTTTCCTGGCAGCAGTGGGCTTTACTTCCTGTCTCAAGAAAGAGGAATATCCGGTTGAACCCGTAATTCAATGGGAAAGCTATTCCGTTTTGGCGGATGCCAAGGGTTATGATTCGCTGAGTTTCTTAAAGGTGTCCTATACCGATGGTGATGGCGATATTGGGTTGAATAATAATGATACGTTACCGCCTTATAAATATAATTTCTTTGTTAAAATGTTTCAAATGAAGAATAAAGTCCTTCAGGAGATTATTTTTCCCGATACAAATCTGAATTTTAACGGGCGGATTCCAATACTGACTCCATCAGGACGCAATAAAAATATTAAGGGCGATATTGAGCTGATGATAGAAATATATTTTGCAAGGCCGGTGCTTAAAAGTGATACCATTGCCTTTGAAATTTACCTTATGGACAGGGCATTGCATAAAAGTAACATTGTTGCTTCACCTCTTCTTCCGCTGCGAAAGCCCTGATTAATGCCTAACGCCGGCTGATTAGCACACCTAATACAGTATGGGTTATATACCGTTCGCGACAGTTTAACTTCAGAGTGTTTGTTAAAAAAGATTAATTAAAACGTTGCGGATATAAAAATCCCATTTCACATCGCCGGAAATGTTTTTTCTGATGTACTTTTGCACCAACCTCATTTCAATACTGAAACTGGAATAACTACCTGAGCTCCAATGGCCAACCGGACTTTTGCCGATCGCAAGTTTGTGATTATAACCACATTCATTGTCGTCGGAATTATATACTTGCTCAGGATATTCTACATCCAGGTGATAGATCGGAGCTACAGGCTCTCGGCCGATAACAATGTATTACGCTATGTGACCCAGTATCCGGCGCGCGGGCTGATATACGATCGTTTTGGTAAACTCCTTGTATACAATGAAGCAGTTTATGACCTGATGGTCATTCCAAAACAAATTAAGGATCTTGATACTGCAGAATTATGCCGGCTCCTTGAAATCGATCAGGCTGGCTTTCGTTTGCGACTTGAGAAAGCCAAATCATATTCACCTTATCTCGCCTCGGCTTTTGAACGCCAGATATCAAAAGAAACATTTGGCTACCTGGAAGAAAAACTTTATCGTTTTCATGGATTTTACGTACAGCCGCGCACGTTGCGCAAATACCCGATGCCTATCGGTGCGCATATTTTCGGTTACGTTGGAGAGGTAAACCCGGTTAAGGTTGAAAAAGATGCATACTATAAATCGGGCGATTATATTGGAGTAAGCGGTATTGAACGGTCGTATGAAAAAGAATTGCGCGGAAAAAAGGGACTCAAGATCCGCATGGTTGATGTGCGGAACCGTGAAATGGGCAGTTTTCAGGAGGGAAGATTTGATACTGCCGCTATCATGGGTCAGGATTTGTATTCGGGTCTGGATGGTGATTTGCAGGCATACGGCGAATTGCTCATGCAGAACAAGATTGGCAGCATTGTGGCCATCGAACCTTCCACCGGTGAAATCCTATGCTTTGTTTCAAGCCCGACTTACGATCCTAACCTTCTGGTAGGAAGAGTGCGGGGGCACAACTTTGGTTTACTCAACAAGGACCCGATTAAACCATTGCTGAACCGGGCGCTTATGGGTCAATATCCTCCGGGGTCTTCCTTTAAGATGGCAAACGATATGGTTGGATTGCAGGAGGGGGTGCTCACAACATCAACACGTTATTCCTGCCAGGGACCAGCCTCTTCTCCTATCAGATGTACACATAATCATGTTTCGCCACTCGATGTGTATGGCGCCATTGAACAATCCTGCAATCCTTTTCACTGGCAGGTATTCCGGTCGATACTGAACAATCCGAATTATCCGACTATTAAAGCGCGCTATGATGTCTGGAGGGCAGATATTATGAGTCTTGGATTTGGTCAGCGGTTGAAGTCAGATCTTAGTTTTGAATTGCCGGGAAACATTCCCTCCTCTGATCAATACGACAAAATATATGGCAAAGGCCATTGGAATGCATTGACGGTTCGGTCGCTTAGCATCGGGCAAGGTGAAATACTGGCAACACCACTACAGTTGGCAAATTATGCCGCCCTGCTGGCCAACCGCGGATTTTACTACCCTCCGCATGTGGTCAGGGCGCTGGCCAGTGAACGGAACAAGATCGACTATAAAAACAAAAAAGTAGTATGCGCCATATCACGCGAAAACCTGGATGTAGTCATTGAGGGGATGTCGAACGTTGTTTCCGGAACACATGGAACGGCCCGCTGGTATCAGATTGACAGTATCTCCATGGCCGGAAAAACAGGGACTGCTGACAATCCTCATGGCAAGCCACACGCCTTATATATCGCCTTTGCCCCTGTGGATAATCCCAGGATTGCCATAGCTGTAGTTGTTGAGAACGCAGGTTTTGGAGCAACCTGGGCCGTTCCTATCGCCACGCTGATGATCGAAAAATACATTAATCGTGTGGTAAAACGCAAAGATGTTGAGCAGAGAATGATAGAACAAAATCTAATAACACCTGCAGAGTGAGAGAGCAAACGGGAGTTTTAAAGAATATCGACTGGGGGATCGTCACGCTTTACCTGGTGCTTGTGTTCATGGGCTGGATTAATATTTATGCCGCTGTATATAACGAGGAGCATAACAACATCATGGATATGACGCAGAGTTATGGAAAGCAATTGTTATGGATTGGGACAGCCCTAGCCATGGGTTTGGCCATATTGATCACAGATACAAAATTTTTTACTGCCTTTGCTTATGTTATTTATGGCAGCACAATTCTGTTGCTTTTAGCAGTGTTGGTGGCCGGACATGAAATAGCCGGTTCCAAGTCGTGGTTCGAGGTTGGAAACTTTGCCCTGCAGCCCGGTGAATTTGCTAAATTTTCGACCAACCTGGCCATGGCCAAGTATCTCAGTGGACTGAACATCAATGTTAAGGATTTGAAAACCAAACTCATTCCCCTTGCCATTCTTGGTTTGCCTGCCATACTCATACTACTGCAGAATGATACCGGGTCAGCGCTCGTTTATTCTGCATTCCTGGTGGTATTATTCCGGCAGGGTTTGTCCGGCAATTTGCTTTTAATTGGTGTGATGACAGCCATTCTCTTTTTAATGACTTTGCTTTTTAACCCTTTTATCATTGTGGCAGTTGTCGTGGGAACTGGTGGTCTTTTATTCTTTTTTATAAGAAAGAACCGAAAGAATGTGCTTACGCTGATAGGCCTGGTCATCATGGCATCAGCCTTCACGATGAGTGTTCAGTATGGTTTTAACAATATCATGGAACCTCATCAGAAAGCACGTATCCATGTATTGCTGGGAAAAAATATTGACCTGAAGGGGGCCGGGTATAATGTTAATCAATCGAAAATTGCCATCGGTTCAGGCGGTTTTTTCGGAAAGGGTTTTTTAAAGGGCACCCAAACCAAGTACAACTTTGTGCCCGAGCAAAGCACTGATTTTATTTTCTGCACGGTTGGGGAAGAGTGGGGCTTCCTGGGTGTTTCGGTCGTGATCGGATTATTCGTCTGGCTTTTCGTTCGAATTGTTCAGATGGCGGAGCGACAGCGATCGGATTTCAGTCGCATCTATGGCTATGGCGTAGCAGCCATCCTGTTTTTCCATTTCGCTGTAAACATTGGAATGACCATCGGTCTGATGCCTGTCATTGGTATTCCATTACCCTTCTTTAGCTATGGGGGATCATCATTATGGGCATTCACAGTTCTGCTGTTTGTGTTCATCAAGCAGGATTCCTTTCGTTTGCATCTGCTTTAGCTTTAAAAGACATTGCTTTCCGGCAATTGATTGCCTTTATGGGTATTTATCCATGCAGCAATGCCATTGCCGGGAAATCCATGCCCCGCAGCGGCTATTAGCGCCCCAAGGATGCATGACAATGCTGCGGGGTTGCAGGTTTATTCGTTTGGATAATGGAGGGCTCAGAGGCTTCGTGAATCGGCAGTATCATCAAAAAAAGAGGCTGCCCTTTTGGGACAGCCTCGCAGGACTAACTCAAATAACTTCGTAGAATACTAATAGAATGATACCCTGTTATCCTTGATACCCGCTTTTTCTTCGAGTATTGCCGGTATTTCCCTTGGAGCCATTCCCATGAAAAAGCTGCTCAGTTGCGATTTTTCGTTCGAATAGTCTTTGGTTGGCAGTGGTTCCGTTATCTGATCGATCAGGACAATATAAACACCCATGTTGCCTTTTATCGGTGCTGTCATCTGTCCTGTTTTCATACCGAATACAGTGCCCACTAATTCCGCTTCGCGGCCATAGTTGGGAATGTTCGGACTGGTAAAAGTCAGACTGGCCGTATCAACTTTTGACTGGTAAGCGGCAGCCAACAGGTTGAGATCTTTTGAAGATGATAAGCTGGCATTCATTTTTTTGATGAGCATTTCTGCTTTCTTTTCGCGGATCACAAGGGGTTTGATGTTTTCTTTAATCTGGGCGAGCGGAAGGATTCCTTTTTCGCGGATATCCTTAATAGCGGCAATGACGTAGCTTCCGTCGGTATCGAAAACAGTGGATACATCTCCTTTTTTTGTGTTTTCATTAAAAGCCCAGCGCACAATTTCGCGGGGTGAATTAATGCCCGGGATCGTATTGGTCATGGCTTCCATCTGAGGTGCATCGCGCTTGTTGAGGTTCTTTGCAGTAACGGATTTTTCAAATGTCTCGGCTGTCTGATTATTGGCGGCAAATTCATTGGCCTTGGCAAAGATATCCTGGAATGTTTTTCCGCTGGGCTCAATCTTGCGGACAACCATCGCTATTTTGACTTTTTTTACCGGTTCTTTTTTACCTGTGATTTTAACAATATGATAGCCATAGTTGGTTTCAACTTCCTTGATTTCGCCAACGGTACCATTGACCACGGCATTGTTAATGGCTGGAATCATCATGCCATCGGAAAACCAGTTAAGGTCACCGCTTTTCTGAGCGGAAGTCTGATCTTCGGATTTAGTCAATGCCAATGTCTCGAAAAGCTTAGGGTCTTTTTTGATGACCAACAACAAACTGTCGGCAAGTTTTTTGGCAGCTTCTTTTGTACGCTTAATTTCGTTGCTTACGCCTGATCCTGCATAGGAGATGAGAATGTGACTGGCACGCATCGAGTCGGGTCTTGCCTGGGCGTTCATCAGTTTTGCGATATAATAAGTATTGTTCTCTTCAAAAGGAGCAAACAATGTACCCACAGGAGCATTAAAAGCCATTGAATCAAGCCGAGCAGGAAGGGAGCCTTTTTTATGCCATGTGCTGTCGTAACGGGAATCTGAGACGGAGTTAACAAAAGCAGCGGCATCTCCGGTGGTTTTAAATTCTTCGTACAAGCCCATAACATCGGCATCTATTTTTTTACGGTCGTCAGCAGAAGCCGGAACATCAAAAACGACATATTCCAGGTCGCGTGTAGGGCGGTCCTGTTTGAATTTATAACTGTTCTCATCATAATATTTCTGATAATCAGCATCTGTAAGTTTAACGTCTTTATCAGGGATAACCTGGTAACGTGCTCCGACAATTCGAACCCTTGCAGTCCGGTTGCGTTCCTCGTATTCGCGCTTTGCGAAAGCAGCAGGCACATAATATCCTTTTGTAATAAGCGCATTGTACTTTGCATTCAGGCGTTCGGCCTTAATGGCTTTTTCGAGCATCAGGTACCGATCTTTCATCGCGGGATCGACTTTATCCAGATTTTGAAGAAAATTGCTGACCATTTTGGGGTCGAACTGGCCTGTATTAGGATCTTTAAAACTTTGAACGATATAAGGATGCGGATTTTTTCCGCGGATCAGATCATTGAGTTCATCAATGGTAACGTTTATGCCAAGTTCGTCGAACTGTTTGGCCATCACGATATCGTTCATCATCTGCATATAAGTCGACTGCCGGATTTCGTAGCTTTCCTCAGGTGTAAGGCTTTCATGGCCGGAGTTCTGTTTCCGGAGCTGTATATTCTCATCCACTTTTTTGTTGAAATCAACCGGGCTGATCTTCTCACCTGCAACTTCTGCAAGCACATTCGAATTCTTCGGGCGTTTTTTAACAAAATCTCCAAGGACAAAAGCTGCGAGTGCCACTCCAATAATAATAATAAGTAAGCCTGAATGTTTCCTGATTCGACCAATTACTGCCATGTGGTAAATGTTTTAAGTGCGTATTTTTTAAGAGTTTGCAAATTTACAATAAAAGTTTACTTGGAAAAATAAATCTTGCCGCTATTCAGGATTATGATTTGGTCTGCGAAACGGGATAATCCAAGATTTCCGGAGATGTGAAGCTTATTCGCCTATGCGTAACAGTACCTTGTCCACCCGATTTTCGCTGGCATCCAATATGGTGAAGGTAAATGGCGGGACACTAATGATGTCGTTTGTCGATGGTATGCTTTCATGGTAGTGGATAATTAGCCCGGCGAGGGTCTCGTAATCTTCTGCCTCGGGCAGCATTAAACCATATTTCCCATTCAGATAATCTATTTCGAGCCGGCCGGCAAATACGAACTCCTTGTCATTCTTCTTAATTTCTGCCCGGGCACCTGTGTCAAATTCGTCGTCAATCTCTCCGAAAATTTCTTCTATCAAATCTTCGAGGGTAGCCATTCCGGAAGTTCCGCCAAACTCATCCACGATGATGGCCACACTTTTATGCTCATGAATGAACATGCTTAAAACCTTATGCGCAAGCATGGTTTCGGGAACGATGAGCACCGGTTTAACAATGGCACTAATGGACGCCGGGTTGCTGAACAGATCGAAAGAATGGGCGTAGCCAATGATATTATCTATATTATCGCGGTAGATCAGTATCTTGGAATGGCCTGTTCCGATAAATTCATTCCGCAAGGCCGAGATCGGTTCGTTTTCGTCGAGTGCTGAAATTTCAGTGCGGGGAACCATGCATTCGCGCACCTTGGCGGTGCGGAAATCGATGGCATTCTGGAACATTTGAATTTCCTGTTCCTCCTCATTGGTTTCAAACTTTCCCGTGACGGAATCCCTTATATACTCGTCAAGATCGACCGGGCTGAAAACATAGCGTTCCTGGCTAAACTGTATATTGAAAACCCGTTTGAGCAGGAATTCAGAAGTCCAGATAAAAAGCAGGTTGAAAGGATAAAAGATGTAATAAAACAGGACCGCCGGCATGGCAAAGAAATTAAGCAGATTGTTTGGGCTCAGCCTGAAGAGTACTTTAGGGAGAAACTCTGCCAGGAAAAGGATGATCAGTGTGGAAACAACGGTCTGAAGAATCAATACCGTAAGATCAGAATGATACGCAAAAGGAAGGTTGGCAATTAACAAAGGTTTCAGTAAGCCGGCCATGGCCATGCCATAAATAACAAGGGCTACATTATTGCCAAAGAGCAGGGCGCCAATAAAGCGCGAAGGGGTGTGAATAAATCCTGAAATTAGATTGGCGGGGAAATTGCCTTTGCTTTTGTCGAGTTCGATCCGCAGTTTATTTGAGGTAACAAAGGCGATCTCCATTCCCGAAAAGAATGCCGAGAGTAAAAGCGTAATTGCAACGATCAACCAGTTATTCATATTTTGATAAAGTCTTCCTGAATTTGGTAAAGGTAAGCCACAATGGGGGTCATATCCAAAAGTGACCACTGATAGCTGAATTTCCGCAGGAAAGGAACCAGATTAATGTGGTATTTACATCAGCGGTTTATTCTTTAACGAGAATGGTTCCCCTTAGCTTCTTAATGGTATAATTTTCCATCGCTTCATCAGAATCAAATCCTTCGCCAAGGATAATTTTCTCAGGAGTGGTGATCTTTACGAATTTATCAGAATATATTTTCTTGGTATTCTGATCCCAGGTTAGCATTTCGGTATTTATCTGCTCATGTTTGTTGTTATTCACAACCACAACATTGGTGCGGGCTACCATGAGCTTTCGTTTATCATAGCTAATCCCGTATTCTGCTGTTAACTGGGACGTTACGTTCATAACTGAATCAAAAAAGATGATCTTCATCCCTTTCGGAAATTCAGTATAGGGATCTTCGCCCTCAAAGGATTTAAGCAGCGGAGCAGTAAGTTCAAGCACCACTTTGCCCGAAACACTCCGGATAAGGTCGATATTTTTAACGGTGGAAACAGGAATGGAATCGGAAGCCGTAACCAGGTTCACTTTACGGATATCATTTTCACAAGAAAAAAGCACTGTCATCGAGCAACCAGCGACAATGCTTCCCAATAAAAATATTCTCAGCTGATGTTTTATCACTTTTGCTTTAAGCGTTTGTTTACCTGGCACGCGTGGCTGTGTCTTGTTTTGAAATGCTGTTTTAAATTAATCGTATTTCCTTTGGATAAACCAGCGTTCATAAAAGGCAACGCCAAAGCTCACACGGACAAAATTTTCGCGGATCAGCCCGTTACTGGTAGTTCCCCTCTTTCCGGCTTCAACCGCCAGGTTAAAAGTTGATCTTGATTTTTTTAAGGGTAATCCAAGGCCAAAACTAATGGCAGCTTCATTAAGCTGGGTATTGTGCAATTGAAGATAGGTCTGTGCATAGCGCAATCCGAGACGGTATTGTATGCGGCTGATATAGTTTCCCACATCATTAAACGAAGGTTTGAACTGAGCGCCTGCTGAAATTTCGAAACTGTTTTTTAATGAATCAACCTGATCGTTATACTTGAATTTTGACCAATCCTGCATCTTGAAGTCGGCGGCAGTAAGCCAGCGGTCGGTGCGTCCCGTTGAGACACCTACACCAAAGGATGAAGGAAGGAAGATAGAGCTGGAGTATGCAGGTTTGTATAGTATGGTATCCCGCACCCTGTCATAATCATTAACGTAATCGTGTGTGAAATTCGTTGCAAGGAAATCCTGTGTTCCCTTGAGTTTTTGCGCGTTGCTGAAAGTTAAACCAAACGCAATGAAATGGTCGGTATTGAATGTCTTGTGGTATAAAAGGCCATAGGAAAACAAAATATCCTGTACGTGCGTGGTATTGGTGATTTTGGTGTTAAAAATGAAAGAAGAATCGGGATAGGAAACTGTTTGCTCTTTCATCAGCGGACCGAAGACAAAGGCAGCATTGAAACCAATAGATAGATTTTTATGCAGTCTGAAGGCATTTCCGAGATAAAACTGATTCAGCCCGCCCGTACCGCTATAGGTGTAATCGGTTTTTCCGATTAAATTATCGGTCTGCGAATCGAGTATTTTATATCCCATACTTGAAACGGGCAACAAGCCAAAGCTGCTTCTCCACCATTTTGCAACCGGGAAACCAAAGAGTAATGAGCCAAGTGAAGCATATTGTGATTTCTGGCTCATGGTAGTTGTTTGCAATGTTGACAGCTTGCCATAAACAGAACCTTCAAAAACGAAGGATGTCGAATCAAAACCAGAATAGGATGCCGGATTGGCAGTGTTTATATACAAAGGGCTGCTAATAGCCAGACTCGTTCCGCCCATTCCCATGTTAATAATACTGTTGTTCCGGGCAAGATCGCCAATGCCATAGCGCGAATAAGGTGAACCTATCTGTGTCTGGGCAAAAGTGAATAGTCCTGTCGTGGTAAACAGAACGACAAGAAGGATTTGATATTTAAAAGGACTTCTCAAGGTTATAGTCTAAGATAATGTTTAAGCCGGTTAAAACCAGATTTGGGATGGCAAAGGTCTTATTTTTTAATCGTTTATCAAAATAATTGTTGTCTCCGCCACTCATTATCGTTTTAATTCCGGGGTATGAAAGCCTGTATCTCCCGATCATGCCGTCAACTTCCGCCAGCGTACCATTGAGAACACCCGAAAGGATGCTCCCGGCGGTTGATCTGCCGGTTAGGGGCGTGTCGCCAATTTCATCCAATAACGGCAAACGCCCGGTAAAAGTATGCAAAGCTTTATATCGCATCATCAGTCCCGGAGAGATGGCACCACCAAGGTGTTCTCCTGCAGCCGTGATCAGATCGTAAGTAATGGCTGTGCCTGCATTTACGACAAGGATATCGGTTGATGGCATGAGCGCATGCGCTGCCACGGCAGCAGCAAGGCGGTCGGCCCCAAGCGTTGAAGGTGTCGCATAGGAGGTTTCTAAAGGGACAGCAACAGCAGTATTATAAACAAGAAAGCGGAAGTGCTTCTGCAGATAACGCTCCACCGTCGGGGGATAATCCTTCACCGTGGCGAGTATGGCTGCTGTAATTCCGGCATGGGCAGCTGTAAATTCCTCCAGAGCCGGAAGGGTGAGTTCTTCCAGCACCTGAAGTCCCGTCAGATGCCCTTTGTCGAAAACGGCCAGTTTTACAAGGGTATTACCGATATCTATTGCCAGGTTCATGTTGTAAAATTAACAAATGCAGGCAATTTATTAAGAATGGATTTAAATTTTGATCCTCCCGGGCTAATTGAAGCTCAAATTTTGGCAGGATTAAAAAAAGATGTACTTTTGCCGTCCGATTCTAAGGTGTCGTAGCTCAGTCGGTAGAGCAATGGACTGAAAATCCATGTGTCACTGGTTCAAATCCAGTCGACACCACCAGAATTCAAAAAGGACTTGAAGTTATATCTTCAGGTCCTTTTTTTATTTCGAGACTATTGCCTATTGCCTATTGCCTGATGCCTATTTTAGTTTTTAGTTGTTCACTTTCTCCCCGTCACCCCATCTCTCCATCACCCCTTCCAGGGTAATGCATAACATTAAATTAACATTCGGGAACAAAAATTAATTATTTCTTAACCACACGTTAACGTCTGTAAAACATGCATGATGTTATTTTGCAGCTGTATTTAGTTCAAATCCTAACAATCCAAACTAATCAGACCAGATCAATGAGAAATTATTTAAAATCAATATTGTTTGTATTTTTAGCTATTGCCGGCACTGCAAAGGCGCAGGAAGTGGAACTCACGCCGATTGATACCCTAGCTGCCAATGTACAGAAATTAAACGCCGATGTTATCTCGCTAAAGAGACTTAAAGTGTCAGGCTACATCCAGGCTCAGTACCAGAAAATTGAGACCATCGGGGGGAAAACCTATGAAGGTGGCGATTTTCCTGCGCTTTCGGACAACCGCTTCATGCTGCGTCGTGCCCGTGTTAAATTCACCTATGATACGAAACTTGCAAAGTATGTGTTTAATATAGACCTTACTGAAAAGGGTGCAGCAATAAAAGATATGTATATTAATGTAATGGATCCGTTTATGAAGGCTTTCAGCGTAACGGCCGGCGTTTTCAACCGCCCTTTTGGCTATGAAATTCCTTATTCATCCTCATCGCGTGAAAGCCCTGAGCGTTCAAGGTTTACCCAAACCCTTTTCCCGGGCGAACGTGAATCAGGCGCCATGCTTACCTTCCAGATGCCCAAAACGTCGCCCCTGAATTTCCTTAAAATTGATGCCGGTTTGTTTAACGGTAACGGAACCAACCCTGAATTTGACAAGAAAAAGGATTTCATCGCACATGCCGCTATCGAGAAAACTGCCGGGAACCGCAAAGTAAAATATGGTTTAGGTGTTTCTTATTATAACGGAGGCGTTTTACATCCCAAACAGACCGCAGCCGGTCAGACCAATAAAGGTGTTAATTCTTATGAAATCAGCAATGGTGCATTTGTAGCCAATTCAGATACTGCTGCAGGCTCTTTTCATAAAAGAACCTATATGGGTGTTGATGCACAATTAACCGTTGAAACGCCACTCGGATTTACCAGCCTGCGCGGCGAATATCTTTCGGGTCAGCAGCCCGGCACTGCTGCTTCAACTTCCAGTACAACTTCAGCACCTTTGGCCGGAGATGCCTATATGAGAAAAGTAAGTGGCGCTTATGTTTATTTTGTTCAGACCTTTGCAGGAACAAAATTGGGTGTTGTTGCCAAATGGGATGTATATGATCCTAATACAAATATTTCGGGCGACCAGATCGGGCTCGCTACTGCCCCTGCAAAAGCTACTACCGCAGGAGATCTTAAATATACGACAACAGGTCTGGGTTTACTCTATAATTACACACCAAATGTCAGACTAACTGCCTATTATGATATGGTGAAGAATGAAACCAGCAAAAACCTGAAAGGTTACAATGAAGATCTAAAGGACAATGTTTTTACACTCAGACTTCAATATAAATTCTAATTTGTAATTTTAATTAAATATTAAAAAACTTAAGAAATGAAAAAAATACTTTTTGCAATATTCGCATTATCTCTTGCTGCCGGCGTACAGGCACAGAAAATTAAAGGCAGTGATACGATGCTGCCTTTATCCCAAAAGGAAGCAGAAACCTATATGAAGGAAAACAAAGGTGCCAATGTAATGGTTACGGGCGGAGGCAGTGGAGTTGGAATTGCTGCGCTTATCGACGGAACTACCGAAGTTGCGCAGGCTTCCCGCAAAGTCAAAATGGACGAGAAAATGAAGCTGCAGGAAGCAGGCATAAAATACAAGGAAGTTGTTGTTGCTTATGACGCACTTGCTGTTGTGGTTAATCCGGGCAACAAGGTTAGTCAGCTTACCCGTGCACAACTCGAAGGCATCTTTACCGGAAAAATCAAAAACTGGAAAGAAGTTGGAGGTGACGACCTGAAGATGGTGGTTTACTCGCGTGAATCAAGTTCAGGAACCTATGAGTTCTTTAAAGAACACGTGATGAAAAACAAGAATTTTGCTTCCAATGTTTTAAGTATGCCAGCAACGGGTGCTGTTATTCAAAGTGTTTCCCAGACAAAAGGTGCAATCGGATATGTTGGATTGGCCTATCTGAACAAAGATGTTAAGGCGATCAAAGTTTCTTATGACGGCAAAACATTCACTGTCCCAAGCATGGCAACGGCAAAAAACAAAACTTACCCCATCGTCCGGCCCTTGCAATATTATTACAACACAAAGTTTGAAGCAAAGGTAAAAGGTTACATGGCCTATGTGCTTTCTGCCAAAGGCCAGAAAGTAATCGAAGAAGTTGGTTACGTTCCTTTGGGTAAGTAATTCATTGGACAGTTTAATCCTGGTTGGTACCTGCCGGTGTTCTCCTTCAGAGACACCGGTAAGGTTTTTTAATTTCTATTGCAATTCTGGTTCACCATTACCCAGCATAAGCACTACAAAGTGCGAAACAGCCATGATTGTAGAATCAGTAATTAAGAAAATAGATCGTAAAGTTAATCATGGCGTACTATATATGACCCGTGAAAAATAAATAATGTCAGATGAAACCATTCTACAAAAAAGTTCTTGAGAAGGTTGTTGAAGGGGTGCTGGCTATCAGCGGAAGCATAACCAGTCTTGCCGTTTTGCTGATCGTAGTCTTCCTGTTCAGGGAAGGCTTTAGCCTGTTCAAACGGCCGGACATTACCGGCGGCTATAATCTTGCCGTGAACAGCAAAAATCCTGTTGATAAAATGGATCCCAAAACGATCAAAGTTGTTTTTGACCAGGAAATAACCAACTGGAAACAGATAGGCGGCAAGGACGATTCTATCATTATTTTCAGGATGGATAATATAGGTAACTATTTTACCGATGAACAAATCGGCGCCAACTTTGAGAACCTGCCGCAATGTATCAGCAAACTTACCGACAGTATGCCAGGCATCCTGGCTTTTGTGCCTTCTAAGTTCATTACCAAAGGATTTAAGGGAAAACTGCTTAAAGATGCTAAATTAACTTACAAAGACTTTTTTCTGGGAAAGGAATGGTTCCCTACTGCGGAACCTTCAGCCCAACTAGGGGTGCTGCCATTGATACTTGGAACCTTGTGGGTTAGTTTTGGGGCGATACTTCTTTCGCTGCCGCTTGGTCTGGCGGTTGCCATTTATATGGCTGAAATCGCGGACAGCCGGATTCGCAGAATGCTGAAACCTTTGGTGGAGTTACTCTCGGGGATCCCTTCAGTTGTTTATGGATTCTTTGGCCTTGTGATCATCGTTCCTTTGATACAAAAAGTCTTTAACCTGCCAGTTGGCGAAACTGCCCTCGCCGGCAGTATTATTCTCGCCATCATGGCATTGCCCACCATTATAACCATTGCCGAAGATGCGCTTCGCACCACACCACGGGCGATGAAAGAAGCCAGCCTTGCCCTGGGCGCCAGCCACTGGCAAACGATTTATCGGGTTGTTATTCCGTATTCAATTTCGGGGATCACAGCCGCAGCCATCCTGGGTATTGGCAGGGCCATCGGCGAAACCATGGCGGTGCTGATGGTTACCGGTAATGCTGCTGTTATTCCGCATACTTTTCTGGAGCCTGTGCGCACCATCCCGGCCACCATTGCGGCGGAACTTGGTGAAGCATCGCATGGCGGATTACATTATGAAGCGCTTTTTGCCCTGGGCTGTATCCTGTTTGTTCTTACCCTGATGGTGAACCTTGCCGTAGAATATGTATCCCATAAAAAACGGTATTAAAATTATTTAAAGCAGCCTTTGTTGGCTTGCGAATAATAAATACAAGAAAAAGATGCCCATTGATTCAATTGTTACCAAATTCTGTTAAACTTTAAAAGATGGTTCCCGAAATAAAGAAAGATTATACAAAAAGAAAACGACGCAGTGAAATGCTGGCTTTTGGGCTTTTTCGTGCCATGAGTATGCTGGTCGTCGGAATCCTGTTTCTTATCCTTGGATTTATAATTATCAAAGGCATATCCGTCATCAGCTGGGATTTTATCACAAAAATGCCTACTGAAGGAATGACTTCGGGTGGCATATTTCCTGCCATTGTTGGCACCCTCTGCCTGATTGCAGGAAGCATGATTTTTAGTTTTCCCATAGGTGTACTCTCCGGTATTTACATCAATGAATATTTGCGCAACGGATATGCGGTAAGGTTTATCAGGATGATGACGAACAACCTGGCCGGAATTCCCTCTATCGTATTTGGACTTTTCGGCATGTCACTCTTTGTGAACACACTAAAATTCGGCGATTCATTGCTGGCAGGTTCGCTCACACTGGGCCTGCTTGCGCTTCCGGTAGTCATTCGTACAACCGAGGAAGCATTAAAGTCTGTGGATAACTCATTTCGAGAGGGGAGTTATGCTTTGGGTGCCTCAAAATTACATACCGTGCGCAAAGTTGTATTGCCGATAGCCTATCCTAACATTGTTACCGGTTTGATACTTTCGATTGGACGCGTATCCGGCGAAACGGCACCGATCCTGTTTACGGTGGCAGCATATTTTCTGCCCAAACTTCCAAGAAGTATCTTCGACCAGGCGATGGCGCTGCCTTATCACCTTTATGTACTGGCAACCAGCGGTACCGACATCGAAAAATCGCGTCCAATGGCCTACGGAACAGCATTGGTTCTGATCACATTGGTCCTTTTCCTGAACCTGCTTGCAAATGCCTTGCGGCGTTATTTCACTAAAAGAGTAAAAATGAATTAACAGCATGATCAGCTATTCATGATGTCGGCTTCTTTACGAACTTAAATAAATAATCCTTACGAATAAAATGGCAAAAATAGAAACAAAGGATGTTAACCTGTTTTATGGCGAATACCAGGCGCTGCAAAACATTTCCATTTCCATGGAAACGAATTCCGTTACAGCACTCATTGGTCCTTCGGGATGTGGAAAATCGACCTTCCTTCGTCTGTTCAACCGCATGAACGACCTCATCGAGCACGTGAAAATTACCGGAGAAGTGATCATTGATGATGAAGATATTTATCGTAAAGGGATCAATGTGGATGAGCTCCGCATAAAGGTTGGTATGGTTTTTCAGAAACCAAACCCTTTTCCAAAAAGCATCTTCGAGAATGTGGCATATGGCTTACGGGTGAATGGCTATACGGATAAAAAGCTGATTGAAGAAACGGTGGTAAAATCGCTTCAGCATGCAGCACTTTGGGATGAGGTTTCCGACAAACTAAACAAATCCGCATTCGAACTCTCAGGCGGACAGCAACAGCGACTTTGCATTGCACGCGCACTCGCAAATTCGCCCTCCATCGTTCTGATGGATGAGCCGGCTTCTGCCCTCGATCCGCTCAGCACGGCCAAGATAGAGGAACTCATCCACGAATTAAAAAAAGATTATACCATTGTTATCGTAACACACAACATGCAGCAGGCTGCCCGTGTGAGCGATCGTACGGCCTTCTTTTATATGGGCGAACTCATTGAATACGATCTTACTTCAGTTATCTTTACAAGTCCTAAAAAACAACAGACGGAACATTACATAACAGGCAGGTTTGGCTGATATTACCCATTTGGTGATGGCACATGT
>JBBRRV010000054.1:0-17467 GCA_038246075.1 Bacteroidales bacterium | reverse complement strand
TTCTGATAAGTCACCCGCATATTGCCCAAAGCCGGTCATGATCAGCTGAAACGGTTAATAAGCCTGTTATTATTACCAATTAAACACACGGTTTTCAACAACAATTATAGTTCTTTTTTAATAAACTTATCAGTTCAATAGTTGTCAACATAATGTTCATAGCTTTTTAGTCGGTTAGTTTTCAGCCTGTTTAATTCTCTTTGCCTGTTGATAACATGTTGAGCAAATCTTAATAAGTACAAATCCTAATTATTCGTCCGTATCTTGCGAACAGTTTCAACAGGATAACAATAACAACATATTATTTTAAAATAATAAATATATATATAATGGTTTGGCATGAAATAGCCATGATTCTATAAACACCTGCTGATATGTTAAGTTTCTTAATCATGGCATATTCCATGTGGCCCGTAAAAAATGAATAATAACACATGAAAAGAATAACTGATTCACTGCTAACCACTCAAATTGCCAAAATAAAACGTCAAAAAAATGCGGTTATTTTGGCTCATTATTATCAGATACCTGAAATTCAGGATATTGCTGATTTCATTGGCGACAGTTTAGCGCTTTCACAGCAAGCTGCTTCAACAAACGCCGATATCATCGTTTTTGCCGGTGTGCATTTTATGGCTGAAACGGCTAAAATACTGAGTCCGGGTAAAAAAGTTCTGCTGCCCGACCTCAATGCGGGATGTTCCCTTGCCGATTCCTGTCCTCCTGATGCTTTTTCAGCTTTTAAAGAAAAGCATCCGGGACATAAAGTTATTTCATACATCAATTGTTCAGCTGCCATCAAAACGATGTCGGATGTTATTTGCACCTCAAGCAATGCAGTAAAGATAGTACAATCTTTTCCCATGGACCAGCCACTCATTTTTGCGCCCGACCGCAATCTTGGTGCATATATAAATGGAATAACCGGAAGGAACATGGTACTGTGGAATGGAAGTTGCCAGGTTCATGACATGATCTCAACAGAAAAAATTATTGAACTTAAGACGAAGTATCCGGATGCCAGGCTTATAGCGCATCCTGAGTGCAAGGGGCCAGTTCTTGTTCTAGCCGATTTTATAGGATCCACCACTGCCTTGCTCGAATACGCAAAAAAAGAGAAGGCCACAAGGTTTATAGTCGCTACCGAGACAGGAATTATTCACCAGATGAAAAAGGATTCACCCGAAAAGGAATTCATTATTGTTCCGGCCGACGAAACCTGTGCCTGTAACGATTGCCCTTATATGAAGATGAATACGCTGGAAAAACTACACAAATGTCTGAAAGATGAAACCCCTGAAATTTTACTTTCGGCTGATATCATTGAAAAAGCAATAATTCCGATTCGACGTATGCTTGAGCTTTCAAAATAGCAAAAAGACGACTACCATTCAATTGATAGGATTGATAGGATTGATTGGATTGATGTGATTGATGGGATTGATGAGATTGATGAGATTGAAATACATTGAATTATTTTTTCCTGAAATCAAAATTTACCCTGGAATTTGGATCTTGGGACTTGGAATTTGCATCTTGGCATTTATTTAGATAATAGTCTAAAAATATAACTTACTTTTAAGTATAAATTTATGCCGCCAAATGGCTTTACGATGAGAAAACTTTTGTTGTGTTTAAGTATCCTTGCCGGAATGAGTTGGAGTGCTATGGCGCAGAACCAGGTTGATAAAAATGGTCCTGCAGTATTTTATCATGCCAACGGTAAAGTAGCAAGCGAAGGTACAATGCGCGACGGAAAACCTGATGGTTACTGGAAAACATACAGTGAAGAAGGATTGATTAAATCTGAAGGCAACAGGAAAAATTTTGAATTGGACGGCATCTGGAAATTTTACAATGAAGAAGGGAAAATAATTCTGGAGATTAACTATCAGCTTGGAAAAAAGAATGGCTTAAAAACAACCTACCGGGACAGTGAAAAAATAGACGAGAATTTTGTGGATGACATCAAGCAAGGGCTTACAACCTATTATTATGCTGATGGCAAAGTACATAAGACCATAAATTTTGTGAACGGACTTGAAAACGGAATTTCAAAGGAATTTTCGCCTGACGGAACGGTCATCACTTTTATAGAGTACAAGAAGGGTTTTATCGTAAGCCGCGAAAGCATAAACCGGCGTGATAAGAGCGGACTGAAGCAGGGAAGGTGGAAATTCTTTTTTGATAATGGAATTGTCAGGATGGAAGGAATCTATAAGGATGATAAGATGAATGGCTATTTCAAGGATTATAACGAAGAAGGAAATCTGCTGACTATTGCCAAATTTGTTAACGATGTAAAACAGGAAGAAGCGCCTGAACTGGCCAGTCTGGATATAAAAACTGATTATTATCCGAGCGGAAAAGTTAAGACAGTAGCCAGTTACAAAGGTGACACGCCCGAAGGTGTGCGTCGGGAATATGCCGAAAATGGCGCTATAATTTCCGGTTATATTTTTACGAAAGGAATTATGACCGGGCAGGGGATCGTTGATGAGGAGGGCATAAAGGACGGGCCGTGGAAGGAATTTTACCTCGACGGAAGTATGCGTTCAGAAGGCAGTTATGATAAGGGTAAAAAGATTGGTGCCTGGAAATTTTATTATCCCGACGGAAAAACGGAGCAGGAAGGGAAATACAATAAAAAGGGAAACCTGGATGGTACATGGAGATGGTATCATGAAAACGGAAATCTGTGGCGCGAACAGAGCTATATTAATGGTCTGGAAGAGGGCATGTATTCCGAATATGATGAAAACAACAAACTGATTACTTCAGGTGGATTTATAGAAGGTTTAGAGGAGGGTGAATGGACTTATGACATGGGAGAGCATAAAGAGGTCGGAACATACCGTAGCGGTCTGCGTAATGGAAACTGGAGGTATTACTACCCTGATGGCGTGCTCGCTTTTGAAGGAAGTTTTATCGACGATAATGCGAACGGCAAACAATACATCTATTGGCCGAACGGAAAAGTCAAAGAAGCCGGCGATTTTATCATGGGTTCAAAAAATGGCGAGTGGGTAGAATACAATGAAGATGGTTCTCCATTTTTAGTGATTAGTTATAAAAACGGTATTGAAAAAAAATATGATGGTATTATGGTCAAGCCTTCTTTTGAAGAATAACAAAAACATATTTATGAAAAAATCAGCGATGAGATTAGCATTTATCACCTGTTGCATGTTTGGTTTGACTGCGCTGTCCATCGCACAGCAACTTAAAACAATCCAACTCCTTCCTCCGGATATGAAAGGCGGAAAAACTGTGATGGAAGCACTTAGCAACAGGAAATCATCTCGAGACTTTGCACTTAAAGCGCTGCCTCTTCAGCAACTCTCAGACCTGCTTTGGGCTGCCAATGGACTCAACAGACCGGCCTTAGGAAAACATACGGCACCATCGGCGGTAAACTGGCAGGATGTTGACATTTACGTCCTAAACGAAGAAGGAATCTTTCTGTATGACGCAAAGCTGAGTCAGTTAAAACCTGTGAATGCCGGTGATTACCGCGGCCTGGCGGGTACGCAGGCTTTTGTAGCCAAGGCACCCCTTAACCTGGTTTACGTATCTGATTATGCCCGCATGAAAGATGCCAAAGAAGATGTTAAGGCAGTGTACGCCGCTGCTGATGCCGCTTTCATAGCTGAGAATGTATACTTGTATTGTGCCTCAGCCGACCTTGCCGTAGTGGTCAGAGCTTCAATTGACAAAGAAAAACTGGCACCCATGCTCAAACTTTCTCTCAGTCAGCATATCGTCCTGGCGCAAACAGTTGGTTATCCCAAATAGCTTATAACCTGATAATTGTTAGATTATATAAAAAAATCCGGGAAAGTCATGCAGCAGTGCAATGATTTCCCGGATGTTGCATTTAAAAGACTGAAAAGACTAATATCCTATGCCCAGTCCTGTATGGGACACGAAGAAAATGCCCAGAATTGCGGCCAGAATTACTGCTAAAACGACGAAGATGATAATATTGCAGATGATGGTGATGATAATATACCCTGCAACCTTGTCCTGGGGTGTACGTTTCAATAATGGTAACCCAATAAATAAAAGATAGATATTGTAAATCATTGCGATGGTCATGATGATGGAAAGCGAGGGAACCAGCAAAATAATTCCTGCAATCAGGCCAGGTGTATATGAATAAGCAACCAATTGAAAAGATCGGCCGAAGTTCTTTTCCGACTCGAATGAAGGCGCCAGCAAATCAACGATCCAGGCAGTGAGAAATACGCCAATGATGGCTGAAAGAAACTGGATTATACCTGTTTCAAAGGCCATCGACCAGCTCCGGTAGGTATATCCCATCACCGAATTTCCGATAAGACCATAACCAACAATGGCTGCAATGGTTGGGATCAGGGCGAGAATGATCACATATCCAAACAGAATTTTTGTAACATTGGGTTCCTCGTTTGAAATCACCTGCCATTCCACCTTGGGTTTCGTCAGTATGTTTTTAACACGGTCGATGAGGTTTGTCTTACCCGATAAAGCGGCAGTAAAGTCAGCTGAGGCTTGTTTAAAATCTGGCTCCTTAAACTTGTAACCGGATTGCCAGGGCGGAGAAGGATTTTCCTGCCGGGGATCAGGGTCGGAAGGAGTAAGACCTGCCCCACAGGAGGGACAAAATTTTGCTTCAGGATTAATTTCCGCTCTGCATTGTGGACAAAATTTCATAGCCGTTCAGATTTTAGTTAATACTGATGATATATGCGCATGCAGGTGTTCACCTGTCAATGTATGATACCTGATAGAAAATATAACAAGGGTGATTATAACAAATATAAGCCAGAAAACAGGAAAATCAAAGAACTAGCCTAAGAATTTTCAACCAATTCGAAATCCATTTGTTTTTTTGGAAGATTGACACTCTTAACCCTGATATTTACCGGGTCGCCAAGTTTATACTGCCGCCCGTATCTTTGCCCGACAACGCGGTAATTATCCTCATCGAGATAATAGAAATCATCCTTCATAAAACGCATGGAAACCATGCCTTCGCATTTACTTTCCTTCAGCTCGACATAAAGACCAAACTTACTGACGCCTGAGATAAGACCGGGGAAAGTCTGACCTATTTTATCGGAAAGATATTCAGCCTGTTTGTATTTTACCGAAGCTCTTTCGGCTTCAACGGCTTTACGCTCCATATCGGTGGCGTGAATGCAATAAGTTTCAAATTCCGGTTGGCCTACAGAAGCTTTTCCTTCCATATAACCCAGCAGGAGCCTGTGTACCATCAGGTCGGGATAACGACGGATGGGTGAAGTGAAGTGTGTGTAGAAACGGAAGGCCAGCCCATAATGCCCGATATTTTTGGTGGAATAGATGGCTTTTGACATTGTGCGGATGGCAACCGATTCAATCATATTCTGCTCACCCTTGCCGGCAATATCTTCAAAAAGTTTATTGAAAGAACTTACTACGCCTTTGCGGGAACCGATGTTCAGCTTATAACCAAGTTTATGCACCAGGTCGGAGAAGTTCGCCAGTTTTTCAGCATTTGGCTCATCGTGAATCCTGTAAACAAAAGTTTTAGCTTTAGCTTTGGTTTCAACCTTGCCGATTTTTTCTGCCACACGCCTGTTGGCCAGCAGCATAAAATCCTCGATGAGGTAATTGGCTTCCTTTTGTTCCTTAATGTATGTACCTAAAGGTTTTCCTTTTTCATCAAGTTCGAATTTGACTTCCTGTGAATGAAAAGCGATGGATCCGCTGTGAAACCTCTCATCCCGGAGATTTGATGATATATGGTGAAGCGTAAGCAATTCATCCTTAAAATCGCCCTCGGCGCCTTCTATCATCACCTGCACTTCCTCATAGGCATAACGCCGGTTGGATTTGATCACAGTTCTGCCGAACCATTCGGTGAAAACTTTTCCCTTTTCGTCCATTTCGAAAACGGCAGAAATGCAGAGTTTATCTTCATCGGGACGCAGGGAACAAACCAGGTTTGAAAGCTGCTCGGGAAGCATGGGAATCGTACGGTCCACCAGATAAATGGATGTTCCGCGATCGTATGCTTCACGATCGATCGCAGAGCCTTCTTTAACATAATGAGAAACATCGGCGATGTGAACGCCTATTTCCCAGCGGCCTTCTCCTGTTTTTCTGAGAGAAAGCGCATCATCAAAATCCTTTGCATCCAGCGGATCTATCGTGCAGGTCCACACATCCCGGAAGTCCCTTCTTTTGGCAATTTCTTCCGGTGTGACGATGTTCTGGATCTTCAGCGCCTCCTGCTCAACTTCCTTCGGAAAATGAAGCGGAAATTCGAATTCGGCAAGGATCGAATTCATTTCCACATCGTTGTTTCCGGGTTCGCCCAGCACGTGGATTATTTCGCCGATGGGGTTGGTGGCTTCGGTTGGCCATTCGGTAATGGAGGAAACGACTTTTTGTCCGTCCTTGGCGCCATGCAAAGCACTTAGCGGAATGTAAATGTCAACGGGCATGGAAGCGGTATCAGGAACCATGAAAGCAAATTTCCCCGAAACATGAATCACCCCTACAAACTGTTTGCGGCTGCGTTCTATGATTTCAACGATCTCTCCTTCCGTCTTACGGCCTTTGCGGGCAGGGAAGAGATGAACTTTCACGATATCCCCGTTCAGCGCATGGAAAGTATTGTTTGGCTCTATCAAAACATCTTCGGGAAGTTCTTCTGTAATAACATATGCTTTACCGGCATGTTTCATATCAACTTTGCCCGTAAGCGTATGCGAGAGGCTGATGGCTTTGATTAATTCGGGATTAAGTTTATATCTGCCGCGGTTCATTTCCTCAATGGAATTTTTGTGGCAGAGTTCATCCAGGATGGTCTTGACCAAAATTTTACCTACTTTGTCACTCACCCCGAGTTTGGCGGCAACCTGCCTGAAATTTAAAGCTTTGTAAGGATCTTCTGAGAATACGTTGAATACGGTATTCACAAAGGTATTGCGCTCCACCTGGGCTTGCGGCTTTTTGGCGGATGTGGATTTGCTTTTTGACATGTCAATGATTTTATTCGACTCAAAGGTACCGAATAGGTGGCAATAACGTGTTAAGTTTAGGTTAAACAGTCTGAATAGATGTTTTCAACTTCGCTCAGGGACCTGCTCAGGGTCCGGATTTTCGAAATCCCCCCGACTCCCCTCCGGATGACCTGGAATAATGAGACGAATACCAATTAAAATTATTTAGCGGCAGGGATAGCGCCAATCAGTGCCCGCGTATAATCCGACTGCGGGTGCGCATAAACCTGGTCGGCATCGCCAATTTCCAGCAAATTACCGTCTTTCATCACCATCATTCTGTCGCTCATGAATTTTACAACCGACAAATCGTGGGAGATAAAAATGTAGGTGAAGCCGAATTCGCGTTTAAGATCGTTCAGCAGGTTCAGCACCTGGGCCTGCACACTCACGTCGAGCGCCGAGACTGATTCGTCGCAGACAATGAATTCAGGTTCTGTGGCCAATGCCCTGGCAATACAGATACGCTGGCGCTGTCCGCCCGAAAACTCATGCGGGTAGCGGCTGAAATGCTCAGGAAGCAGTCCTACCTTTTGCAGCAGTTCATAAGTTTTTTCCTTTCGTTGCCTGCTGTTGCCATGCAGCTTGTGAACATTCATAGGCTCCATGATGGCCCTGCCGGCAGTAATACGCGGGTTGAGGGAGGAATAGGGATCCTGGAAAATGATCTGCAGTTTCCTGCGCATTGGTCGCATTTCGGAGGCAGTTAACATGGAGATCAGGCGGCCTCCGTAATACATTTCCCCCCCTGTAGGCTCTACCAGGCGTAAAATACTCCGGCCCAGTGTGGTTTTTCCGCTTCCCGATTCCCCCACCAAGCCAAGGGTTTCGCCGGGATAGACCACAAAGCTTACATTATCCACGGCTTTTACCACGCTTTTAACTTTCGAGAAGATGCCCTGCCTGACCGGAAACCAGGTTTGCAGATTTTTGACTTCCAACAGTGGTTTTTGGGCATAGAGTTTCTGATGGAATTGCTTGCGTTCTGCCGCTGACACTTCCAGGGATAGCAAGGCTGCATTTGAAAGTTTTCCATTCACAAAGTCGCCTACCGTGGGCAGCACACGCAGCCGCTTGTCCAAAGGCGGCCGGCAGGCGAGCAATCCTTTGGTATAAGGATGCTGCGGATGATGAAAAACCCCGGCAATATCGCCCTGTTCAACGATCTGTCCCTTGTACATTACAGCAACCTTGTCGGCTATCTCGGCCACTACGCCCAGATCGTGTGAAATGAAGATGATGCCCATCCCATGTTTTTGCTGCAATGTTTTAAGTAGTGCCAGTATCGCCTTTTGAACGGTAACATCGAGAGCTGTCGTAGGTTCGTCGGCTATGAGCAGCGAGGGGTTGCAGGAAATAGCCATGGCAATCATCACACGTTGTTTTTGCCCTCCCGAAAGCTGATGTGGATAAGCCTTATAAATAGCTTCAGGCCGGGGAAGCAGAACTTCGGTAAACAGGGCGAGTGTTTTTTCCCGGGCCTGCCGGCGTGTCACCTTCTGGTGCAGCCTGATGACTTCACTCACCTGCTCACCGCAACGATGCACGGGGTTCAGCGATGTCATAGGTTCCTGGAATATCATGGCGATTTCGCGGCCACGGTAATTCCGCATGGCCTGCTCGTTCAGTTCAGGAAGGTTAATCGTTGAACCATCAGCCCGTCGGTAAATTATTTTTCCGCTGCTGATGGTACATCCTTTTGAAGGCAGCAGACGCATGATGGCCAGGGAGGTGACTGACTTTCCTGAACCGGATTCACCTACAATTCCGAGTGTTTCACCCTGTGCTATCTCCAGCGAAATGTCATTCACGGCGGTTGAGCTACCTTCTTCGGATTGAAAAGAGATGGTGAGATTAGATATTTTTAGCAGGGAAGCCTTTTCCATAGGTGATTCTGGCGAATGAACCCCAAAAGTAAGGATTTTGATTCACGGAGTGCATTATCGTTCATGCTATACCGGGAAATTGCACAAAGCGAAATTGGTGACCTGGCAACGCAACCATAAGATTGAAGCGGGCATGAGCGAAAAAACTTGCTGGTTTTTATATAAAACAACCAAATAAATCTTATCTTTATAAAACAAGAATATCTACCCACAGCGCTGAACTTCTTTGGCCGGCGCACATCTCCCGAAACATGCCCGTGTGCTGGTCAATTTCATAACTCCGCCCCGCTGCACTAAAAAACGCTGACTTTCAAGGTTAAAAGAATGAAACCGTCAGGATACATTGATGATATTGTTTCGCTTTTCTATCCGCGCACCTGCATGGCATGCGGGAATACCTTATTCAGGCATGAAGATGTCCTTTGTACCTACTGCCTTTTCCATCTGCCCAAAACTAATTTCCACAGGGATGCGGATAATCCCGTAAGCCGGATTTTCTGGGGAAGGGTAAAGCTGGCATCAGCATCAGCGTATTATCATTTTGGAAAAGGAGGAAAAGTGCAGCACCTGATTCATCAGCTGAAATATAAAGGACATAAAGAAATTGGTGTTTATATCGGGAGGCTGTATGGTGCCGAATTGTGCGAAGAACCCGCGTATGGACATATCGACAGGATCATTCCTGTTCCACTGCATCGATCAAAATTCAGGAGCAGGGGTTATAACCAAAGCGAACAGTTTGCCATGGGACTTTGTAGTTCGCTGCAAGCAGTATTAGATGTTCAGGCGCTGCGCCGGACATTTGCGTCCGAAACACAGACAAAGAAATCACGGTTCAGCCGGTGGGAGAACGTAAAGGAAATATTTACCCTTCATGATGAGGAGGAACTCAAAGGGCAGCATGTATTATTGGTTGATGATGTGATTACCACCGGCGCAACCATGGAGTCATGCGCCTCAAAGTTGCTGGAAGTTCCGGGTGTCAGGGTTAGTGTGGTAGCTTTAGCCTTCGCAGCAGCACACTAAAACTTCCCGCCCAGCACTGACGTATTCTTGTAATGCTTTACATTGCCCTTCAGATCGAAGATCTCCGTATAAATGATATAATAACCAATACCAGCTTTACGATGATCGTTGGTGAGACCATCCCAGGAGAAATCGCCTGTGACGGCACACATCTCGTTGTTCACCAGGTTGCGGACAAGCCGTCCTGAAGCATCGAACACGGTAATATTTGCCATATATCCTGGTGCATCGAAAGTGTATGTTATCGTCAGATTGTCATTTTTACCGTCATTATCGGGAGAAAAGATATCAGGAGAAAGCGCCAGCGGGTTACCAACCGCACGATCGCCCGATGATTGCGAATTCTGATAAGCCGGTGTTGCGAAACCCACTGTTTCGGCTGCAGAATGCCAGTTGGTTCTGTCATTGCTTGGTCCGGCAGCACTTATCCTTTCGAGGGAAACCCCATCAACACTTTTGAGCAGTGAAAACTGCATTGAAGCATCATAGGCAAACCAATCAATGACCTGTCCGTTTTTTAAAGCCAGGGCTATGGTCCCATTTTGATTATTCATTTCAGGAAGTGAGGCCATCTTCAGAAATCCTGACGGATTTGGCGTTGCGTATTCAGATCGGATATTGTCAGGATCAGCAGTCAGTACCAGGAAGCTTTCCGGGAAAAAGAGGAAGCCTTCATCTGTAATATTCTTCATGGAAGATAAAGTGCCGCCGGGAGTATCAAAGTTGGCAAGGATGAGATTCCGCAGGTCAATCACATTTGATGAACGGTTGTATAGCTCTATAAAATCGGCACCATTGCCCTTTGGATCAAAAAGAACTTCATTGATTACAATGTCGAGTGGCAAAGGGACTGAAGGAATAGCAAACCGGGCGCTGCTTTCACTATTCGTTGAATTTCCTGCGCAATCTTTCATTTGTTGTTTGAGGGAGAGGGTGTAAACAACGCCCGTGTTTATCGGCATGGGAAGTTTTAATGTCACAGCATTGTACCCCGGGAAAAAAGGCAGTGCCGCCAGAGGTTGTCCAACCTCCCGGTCGATGAAGTAAGCACCAGGGTCCTTTAAAACCAGGCTATCCAGGGTTTCCGTAAAATAGACTTTGAGTGTAACCGGATCTTCCACGGTAACGTGCTGGATATTAGGCCTGATCAGGTCGGGATTGGCTACAGACACTGAATTTATTCTGCCGGGAGTTCCGCCTGAAATATCAACGGAGGCTTTCCAGTTGGATGCGTCGCCACAGGGATTTAGCGGGTCTATTAGTTCGAGCGACCAGCCGCCTTTTTTTTTGTAATCATTGCCATACCAGTCATCGGTATAACTTACCCTGTGAATCATGCTACCGTCATCGTTAAGCAGCAGAATATCCCCGCTTGTATTTGTTACTGTAAATCCCGTAAATCCCTCAAAAGTTCCATAGCTGCTCAAAGCCTGCCGGGCCGTTTCGGGAGCCAGGATGAGGTACTCTTTTGGTTTCAGCGTGAGCCCGGCGATATTTTTTCGTGATGTTCCGAGCATGAGCGTCCAGCCATCAAGATTTATAGCATATTCACTCCGGTTAAAAAGTTCGACATATTCAAAGGGCGGAAGACCCACCGGCGGATCGGGATCGGCCATAATTTCGTTGATCAGTATGTCAAATGCGGCCGGCATATAGTAGGTGAATCGCTCCAATGAGGCTTGCATGAGGTTGCCCGCCAGGTCGCGGATGCCGCGGATGCTGAGCTCATATTGGGTTTTGTTTATAAACGGCTGACCAAAAACCAGATGCACTCTTGTCTTGTTGGTGAGGTCGGGAGTTGCCGACAATGGCTTGACAGATCCCGGCAAAATAGCATAATTCAGGACATCAGCCGCTGATAAGGTCTCGACAGGCTCCGAAAAAATCACATCCACACTTGCCCCGGAAATGACAGAAAGCGAAGTTACGGAGGGTGGCAGATGGTCGAAAATGACCGGCCCGGTATAGAAATCATCAAAATAAAACCGGGTGCTGTTGCTGCTGGTATACTTACAATACACACCCATCCATCCGGAAGTGCTGAAGGTATTATCCGTCCCGGATGCTTCCGGCAGAAAGTCATGCCCGCCTGAGGGATCTGCAAATAACTTCCATAACCCAGAAGCGCTGCGGGTTACATGTATGCGCACAGTAAATGAAGAAGCCAGGAGTCCGCTTCTTCCTCGGCAGATGAGCGTGCTGTTACTTCCGCCCTGGCGGTATAATTCAATGGCATCTGCGGAGCCGCTTTCACCAAGCTTGAGATAATAGCCGTTGAGTAAGCCTTTGAGGTTGGGCTGATCCGAGATAAGATAAATACGGGCATTGTTATTGTCCGATGGGCTAAAGGGGAGTTTGACCCAAATATCCCACTCCGTGCTGTCGGACAGGCCTGCAACCGTTGACAGGAAGGAAATATTTTCGCCGGAAGAAACTAATTGCAACTGCTTTGCAGCATTTACAGAAAATTGTGTTGCATCACCATTCCAGGTTGGATTATTTGTAAAATCACCATCAGCAAAATCATCCGAAACCTGAGCCGATGTGAAAAAGGGAAAGAGAATGAGCATTGAATAAATAGCAAGGTGTTTCATAGGTTTAAAGATTTAATCTCGCCCCTCTCGCATACACCTTTCGCCCCTTCTCTGTGCCAAAGTTAGTTCCTGTTGATGCAATTATTTATAGGTAGTCATTTCTCCGTTTTCTTAACCTGCTGCTATCATTTGTAAATATAGTATTTTTGCCGGTAATTCTTTCATCGTCATTGAAAATTTAATTCGCATGAAAATAGCAGTGGTTGGGGCTACCGGACTGGTAGGCAGCGTTATGATAAAAGTGCTTGAAGAAGGCCGTTATCTTCCTTTGCGGATGGTCACTGAATTCATTCCGGTAGCTTCTGAACGCTCAGTGGGTAAAGAAGTTATTTTCAACAATTCAAAGTACAAGGTTATCGGAATGAAGGAAGCCATTGCGAAAAGGCCTGACATAGCGATTTTCTCGGCAGGCGGATCCACATCACAGGAATGGGCTCCCTTGTTTTCCAAAGCGGGCACCACCGTGATTGACAACAGTTCTGCCTGGCGTATGACCAGGGATGTGCCGCTTATTGTTCCCGAAATTAATGCCGGTATTCTAAAAGCTACTGATAAAATTATTGCCAATCCCAATTGTTCTACAATCCAGCTGGTGATGGCGCTGGCGCCCCTGCACCGGAAATATGTGATCAGCCGCCTGGTGGTCTCCACTTATCAGTCCGTCACAGGCACAGGTGTTAAAGCGGTTCAGCAACTCACCAACGAACGTAACGGTGCGAGTGGCGTGATGGCCTACCCACATCCCATCGATCTGAATATATTTCCGCATGGCGGCACTTTTCTTCCCAACGGCTATTCAACTGAAGAGATGAAACTCGTGGAAGAAACGCAAAAGATTCTGAACGACAGCAAAATCAGGTTAACTTCAACCGTTGTGCGTGTGCCTGTATTGGGCGGGCATTCGGAAGCTGCGAATGTTGAGTTCGAGCATGAATTTACCCTGGATGAGGTGCGCGGCCTGTTGTCGTCGAGCCCGGGTATCATTCTTCAGGATGATCCGGAGAAAGCGGTGTACCCGATGCCGCTTTATGCCGAAGGCCGTGATGAAGTGTTCGTGGGCCGTCTGCGACGCGACGAAACACAGCCTAAAACACTTAATATGTGGATTGTGTCGGACAACCTTCGAAAAGGGGCTGCCACCAATGCTATTCAAATAGCCGCTTACCTTGTTCAAAACAAACTTTGTGGCATCTGATCATTTATCTCTGCAGCTATAGTGGACATCTTCAATCAAATATCCGAATATACAGGTTCAGGCCGGCCAGTGCTTACCGTAGGAATGTTCGACGGGGTGCATACCGGGCATCGGCGTATTCTGGATAAAGTGGTCCAGACAGCCAGGCAGCAGGGATCTCCTTCGCTCGTGGTAACCTTCCACCCTCATCCGAAGTTGGTGCTCCATAAGGATTCAGAAGTTAAACTGCTGCATACCGGGGAGGAGCGCATTGCTCATTTTGCCCTGGCCGGCATTGATCAGTTGCTGATTATCCCTTTTACACCTGAATTTGCCGCACTTCCGGCCGCCGACTTCATCCGCCTGGTACTCGTGGAGAACCTGGGTGTTCGAACAGTTATTACAGGTCACGACCATGCCTTTGGCAAAGATGCAGGAGGCAATCTGGAACTCATGAGTAGGTTGGGCAAACGCTACAATTTCGGGGTAGAGCAGGTGCCGGCGTACATGCTTGATGGCATGACGGTGAGTTCTTCACTCATCAGGCAGCAACTTGAAGCCGGGATGATCGGCAGTGCCAATAAACTTTTGGGTTATCTGTATCCCATAACCGGCAGGGTAGTCAGAGGCAACCAGATCGGCCGACTGATCGGTTTTCCAACTGCCAATATACAGGTGGAGGACAATCATAAACTTATACCTGCAAGGGGAGTCTACGCTGCGCTTATAACATGGGAAGGAAAGACTTTTAAAGGAATGAGCAATATCGGTATACGGCCTACCATCAATGCGCATGAGCTCACGGTGGAAGCAAATATTTTCGGATTCGATACTGAAATATATGCTGAAAAGATCACACTGCGACTGGTCGAAAGGATCCGTGACGAAAAGAAGTTTGGAAGTCTCGAGCTGCTCAAAAGTCAGTTGTTCAGCGACCGTAAAAGGGCTGAGCAAATCCTGGCTTCAGCCAACATACATTAATTTTACAGATGCTCAGCCTACGTAAACTTTCTTAGGCCAGTGGTTTTAGTATATGAACTAATCGATAACTCCGCTCCCCAGGCAGATCGTAGCTTCTTCATTATAGATCACGCCGAATTGACCGGCTGCGATACCAGAAACCGGAATATCGGATTCGAGCACCAGCAAACCATCATTACTGCAAATACTGCCCGGCGTAAAATCCGGTGTATGCCTTATCTTGAACATGACACGTTTTGGTTCAGCCAGGTCAGTCCATGGATTGTGGGTTAAAAAACTGAAATCGGCAAGACGGATTGTCTGACCATACTGCGACATGGGATCGTAGCCCTGCGACACAAAAATGGTGTTCGTGTCCACTTCCTTTTTTACCACGAACCATGGACCCAGGCTTAGCCCCAATCCCTTGCGCTGCCCTATGGTATGAAACCAATAGCCTTTGTGTTTGCCAAGTTTTTTCCCCGTTTCCAGCTCAATGATCCAACCTTCTTTTTCCCCGACGTAATGTTTAAGGAAGTCGTTATAATTGATTTTACCAAGGAAACAAATGCCCTGGCTATCCTTGCGTCCGGCGCTGGGCAGGTTTTCTGCAGTGGCCATGGCGCGGACTTTACTTTTCATGTATGGACCAACCGGGAACATGGACCGGCTGAGTTGTTTATAGGTGATCTGGGCCAGAAAATCAGTCTGGTCTTTCAGTTTGTCCTTAGCGGTTCCCAGGTAAAACAGCCCGTCTTTTTCGATAACATTGGCGTAATGCCCGGTGGCAATACGATCGAAGCTATTGCCGTATTTTTCATCAAAACTCCCGAATTTAATGAGCTTGTTGCACATCACGTCGGGGTTTGGCGTAAAACCTTTACGCACCGCATCCAGGGTATAGGCTATCACCGAATCCCAGTATTCTTCCTGCAGCGAAACGACCTCCATTTTAAGGCCATACTTGCGCGCCAGGTATGTTGTTATTTCAATATCTTCTTCCGAGGGACAATCCAGGAATCCCTCGTCGTCCTTCATGCCAATGCGGATATAGAAAACAGTAGGTTCATAGCCCTGCTCCTTCAGCAGGTGAAGCATGACCGAACTGTCGACGCCACCGGAGACAAGTGCTGCAATATTCATATGATGCCTCCCCGAACTCCGTTAAATAAAATGGTCATTTGATTGTTTATTTTCATTGTACAAAGGTCTGAAAAAAGGGCATCCGAAACGAATGCCCTCTTCATCCTGTATTTAAAAGCAGCTACACTACGCCTATTTTTTGTCTTTCGCGGATGACTTTGAGCATATCTACCGTCATAGCCTCCAGCGTCCAGGAAGGTTTCCATCCCCATTCCGCGCGTGCACAACTATCGTCCATACTGTTGGGCCAGGAGTCGGCAATGGATTGTTTTACGGGTTCCACTTCGTATGTCATCTCGAAATCCGGAATGTGTTTCCTGATTTCTGTGGCAAGCAAGGAAGGATCAAAACTCATGCCTGTAACGTTAAATGCATTGCGGTGGATCAGTTTTGCAGGATCGGCTTCCATCAGATCTATTGCAGCCTTGAGCGCATCGGGCATATACATCATATCCAGGAATGTTCCGGCTTTCAGCGGACAGGTAAATCTTCCGTTTTTAACAGCTTCATAATAAATTTCTACCGCATAATCGGTTGTGCCGCCACCAGGCATCGTAACATTGGAAATGATCCCCGGAAAACGGACCGAACGGGTATCAACCCCGAATTTTTTGTAATAATAATCGCTGAGCAGTTCACCTGTAACTTTGGTGATGCCATACATTGTTTGCGGGCGCTGAATGGTATCCTGAGGCGTATGATCCAGCGGTGTGCTGGGGCCAAATGAGCCAATTGAACTGGGCGTGAAAAGAGCACATTTGTATTCGCGCGCCACTTCAAGGCAATTCATCAATCCACCGATACCTATCTGCCAGGCCATAAGAGGCTTGGTTTCTCCTACGGCAGAAAGGATGGCCGCCAGATTGTATATGGAATCAATTTTATAATTTTTAACAACGGACGCAATTTGCTGAGCATCAGAAACATCAACATATTCTGCAGGTCCTGAATGGAGGAGTTCACCCGTGGGCTCAGGACGAAAAAAACCTGCTACCACATTACTGTTACCATAAATTCTCCTGAGCTTCATCGTAAGCTCAGAGCCAATCTGTCCCGTAGAACCGATGACAAGTATTTTTTTCATGTTTCGTTGATTAATCGTGTTTTGTTATTCGTTTAACAAAAGTGCGGCAAAAATAACAAATTAGACTTAGGTCCGCAGCTAATTAAACAGATATATCGACCTGATATATATTTTAGTAGTGGCAGCGCGAACTTCATCAAAAAAGAAAAAAACAATTCAGCGGATCAACTTTAAGGCAATGGCAAATACCTATCTTTGCCCATTGTTAATTTGTAAACAATACTTCATACCGAACCTCTAAACACAAAAATAATATGTACGATCGCATGCAAGCTCATCTTCAGAAAGAAATTTCCGATATCAGGGAAGCCGGATTATTTAAAAACGAAAGGGTCATCACCAGTCCACAGGGTGCCGAGATCCAGGTAAACAACGGAGCAGAAGTGCTGAACTTCTGTGCCAACAATTACCTCGGATTATCCAGTAATCCAAAACTGATTACCGCTGCAAAGGAAGCGATGGATACGCATGGTTATGGTCTTTCCTCTGTACGTTTTATATGCGGCACCATGGATCTGCACAAAACCCTGGAAGCTAAAATAGCCGAATTTTTTGGCACTGAGGAT
>JBBRRV010000053.1:0-17499 GCA_038246075.1 Bacteroidales bacterium | reverse complement strand
TGCCTATTGCCTAATGCCTTTAACCATTCTCCTTTAACCTTCTCCTTTCTCCTGCTGCCTCTCGCCTAATTCCTTTTCACCTTTTCACTTTTTCACTTTTTCACCTATTCACTTTTAACTGTTAACTTTTAACTGTTAACTTCGAGCCTGAACCCTGCCCCGTGCACATTTACGATGGCTACATTGGTGTCGTCCTTCAGGTATTTGCGGAGCTTGGTAATGAAGACATCCATGCTGCGGCCAATGAAATAATCGTCGTCGCCCCATATTTCCCTGAGCGCTTTTTCGCGGGGAAGCAGCATGTTTTTATGCTGACACAGTAAGCGCAGCAAAGCGGCTTCCTTGGGGGTGAGTTTTTGTATGATTTCTCCCATCTTCAGCTCGAGATTTGAAGCATCAAAGAAATACAATCCCAGCTGATAATGCTCGCCAGGGGCGGGTGTAAATGCAACGCGACATCGCTTAAGAATAGCTTCGATGCGCAGGCTGAGTTCCTCGCTGCTAAATGGTTTGGCCATGTAATCGTCGCAACCTGCTTTGAAACCAGTGATTCGGTCCTCCATTTGTCCGCGGGCGGTAAGGAATATGATGGGTACTTCGGAGTTTAATTCTCTGATGGCAATGGCCAGTGCAAATCCATCCATGCGTGGAAGCATCACATCAAGAATGCACATGTCGATACCGCTGGTTTGAAAGGTTTCCAGCCCCTTTTCACCGTCGGCAGCCAACAAAACCCTGTATTCAAGCAACTCAAGGTAATCCTTCAACACCACGCTTAGGTTGGGATCATCCTCCACAAGTAAAATGGTTGTTTTAGGAATCATGGTCAGTCATTTTTAAGCATTAGTTTGCATGAAGGGGAGAAATAACTCAAAACTGCTTCCCTTACCTGGTTCACTCGTGAGATGTATATAACCGTCATGGGCTTCAGCCATTGTTTTCACATAGTAAAGCCCCAGGCCGAATCCTTTGACATCATGGACATTTCCTGTATGGACGCGGAACAACTTTTTAAAGATATGTTTGTGATTTTCACTGCTGATACCGATGCCTTTATCCTGTACTACGACAAAGACTCCTTTTTCGTCGTTTCTTGTGCTTACAATGATCTCCGGAGCGTGGGGTGAATATTTATTTGCATTATCCAGTAGGTTTGTCAGCATGTTTTCGAGGTGCATGCGATCAGCTGACACTATGCTGTTTACAGCAAGCAGGTTTGTCGTAATCACGCCATTCCGCTCACGAATGATAATATTGAAATTCCGGACGCTTTGCAGAATGACTTCATGCAGATCGACTTTTTGCAGTTTAAGCGAGATTTTGTCTTTGTCGAGCACAGCTATGCGCAATACCTGCTCCACCTGGTTCTTCAGGCGTAAGTTCTCGTCGTAAATAATGCCGGCATATTTAAGGATACGGCCCTCCGCTCCAGTAACCTGCGGCTTCATCAGCATCTCACTGGCCAGCGATATGGTGGCAATCGGCGTCTTGAACTCGTGTGTCATGTTGTTCACGAAATCGGTTTTCATCTCCGAAAGCTTTTTCTGTTTGAGGAAGGACAGGATGGTATAGGTAAATCCGAAGATCAGGATACCCAAAAAGAGAAAACTCATGATGAGCCAAATCAGGATCCTTCGGTAGAGCATGCTGCGTTCATCGGGGAAATAGGCTCCCAACATATAGTCTTCCGACTTATACAGACAGAACAACGATAAATTGTGGTGCGCCACCATGAGCTGATGCCGGTAACGGGGTGAATGACCTGCATAAAAAGTCTTCGTCTTCGCATTAAATATACCATATTCATATGGGATCTTTATCTGCATCTCGGCGAATTCGGTTTTGATGAGTGAATCGAGCAGCATGGTATTTATTTTTGAAGGCTCCATGGCATCACCCATGCTGCATCCTTTATGGAAGAAGGGCATGGCGGCGGCCGAATCGAGTTTGGTTTCGATCAACCCGTTCACCACGCTTTTCAATGCTACGCGCACACGATAATGGAATATTCTTTCCTGGAGTTCCAATGCATTTTTGATCCAGAAAACCTGGATAAATATCATGCCAACAAGCGAAATTGCCGTTATGATAACGATGAGCAGGAATCTTTTGCGGTTCATGGCCCAAAAGTAACCAGAACTGATGGATTATAATGTTGTTTAACAAATCTTTAACATCCGGGATATAACATTTAAACCTCAGGCCTATTTAGGCTTTACGCCCCATAGTTAAACCGAAATGGCTACCTTTGCTTCAAACCATTCAATCTGTTTGACTATGGAAACTATCCGTACCGAATATACCGGGGACCTTCGTACCCAAGCCATGCATGTGGCTTCGGGGAATAAGCTTATTACAGATGCCCCCCTGGATAACCACGGCAAAGGAGAAGCCTTTTCGCCTACCGACCTGCTGGCCACTTCATTTGGCAGCTGCATGATCACTGTCGTTGGCATTGCCGCCGGCACACATGGCTTCTCCATTGATGGAACCAAACTGAAGATCACCAAGATCATGGCTGCCAATCCAAGGCGCATCGGCGAACTGATCGTGGAAATGGATTTCCCCGCAAAGGGGTATAGCGATAAAGAAAAGGAAATCATCCGCAAAACTGCCATCACCTGCCCGGTAGCTTTGAGCCTGCACCCTGACGTAAAACAAACACTGATCTTCAATTTCTGATATGATGATGGACTTAAATCTTATTCCCGGTATTTCCGGAACACTTGAAAAAATAGTTGAACGTCCCGATCTGGCTACTGCCCATGGTTCGGGTACAGTTGAAGTTTTCGCCACACCGGCAATGATCGCTTTAATGGAGCGGACTGCCATGGATAGCTTACAGCAATTGTTACCCGATGGCTATACCACTGTCGGTGCCGAAGTCAATGTGCGGCATCTGAAGGCAACTCCATTAGGGGCAAAGGTTACCTGTCAGTCATTCCTGACGGGAGTGGAGAACAGGAAGCTGATCTTCGAAGTAACAGTCATGGATGCCAAAGGGACAGTTGGTTCCGGCATGCATACCAGGTTCATCGTTGAAAAGAAATTGTTTCTCGAAAAACTGGGACAATCCGTTTAATTCATCCATGCAAAATGAATGAATAGCTGAAATAATAATTGGTCCTCCATATTCCAATTTCCATTTTCGATTATCGAATTTCAATAACCCGATCCGATTAGTCTCTTCATCCTATTTTAAAAATTAATCTATTAAAATACACTCCTTTGAACGATCAACACTATTCAACATCAATCTTCATTGCCAAAACCATCTCGGGTCTTGAAGAGGTTCTTGCTGCGGAACTCCGCCAGCTGGGAGCTTCCGAAGTAACCGTGCTGCGCCGGGCTGTAAGTTTTAAAGGCGACAAAGCCTTGCTGTACAAAGCAAATTACTGGTTACGCACCGCCTTACGTATTTTGGTGCCGCTTACTTCATTCGAAATTGAAAACGAGAATGACCTCTACACGCAGATCAATGCATTCCCCTGGGAAGATATTTTCGATGTAGATCAGACCATTGCCCTTGATGCCGTGGTCACCGACTCCCCCATCACCCACTCTCACTATGCCTCGCTCAAATCCAAGGATGCCATCGTTGACCGGTTTCGCGACAAACTGGGCGTCAGGCCATCGGTAAATATCGATAATCCTGATATCCGTATCAACCTGCACATATACAGGAACAAGTGTGATGTTTCACTCGACAGCTCGGGCATGTCGCTGCACAAACGCGGATACCGCCAGGCCATTGCCGAGGCCCCGCTGAGCGAAGTGCTGGCCGCCGGCCTTATCCTGCTCTCGGGATGGGACAAACAATCTAATTTTATCGATGCCATGTGCGGTTCAGGAACCCTGCTCATCGAAGCCGCACTCATCGCCTACAATATCCCACCGGGACAATACAGGGAATCCTTCGGTTTCATGCGCTGGAACGATTACGACAACGACCTTTGGAACAACATGGTGAATGCATCTCTGGATGCCGGGGTAGAATTTGAACACCGCATCGTGGGCTCCGATATTTCTGAACGCAACCTGGCCGCTGCCCGCACAAATATCCGCTCAGCCCGTCTGCATAAGGACATCGACCTGGTTGTATCACCATTTGATACCTTCGAACCACCTGATGGCCCGGGAATACTCATCATGAACCCGCCATATGGCGAACGCATCGTTGTGGATGACATCGTTAAACTTTATCAGTCCATCGGCGACAGGCTGAAGAACAGGTATTCCGGTTTTGATGCATGGATCATCAGTGCCGACTTACACGCCCTTAAATATATCGGGCTTAAACCAACTGCAAAACTTCCTGTATTCAACGGTCAGCTCGAATGCAGGTTTGTGCATTTCAGCATCTACCAGGGGAGCAAACGTGCACGTGCCAATACCGACGAACCAATTATAGCATAAAGCCCGCCATCATGCGCAAAACCCTGTTTGCAGATGTGCTTCTTCCCTTGCCGGTTGATGGTTATTTTACCTATCGCGTGCCGTTCGAGCTGAACGACATGGTGAAGCCAGGCATCCGTGTTGCTGTCCAGTTCGGCAAAAAGAAGCTTTATACTGCTTTGGTGCGCAAAATCCATGAGAAGCCACCCGTGGTTGTTCCCAAATACATCCTGGCTGTTCTGGACGAAGAACCTATCGTGAATGACATCCAGTTCCGCTTCTGGGAATGGATGGCCGATTATTACATGTGTACGCCGGGCGAGGTCATGAGTGCCGCGCTGCCTCCGGGTTTTAAACTGGCCAGCGAAACCAGGGTAATCCTGGACCCTGGCAATACATCCTATGAATTTACGCTCAATGAAAAGGAGCAAATCGTCATCACAGCACTCAGGGCACGTGAAATCCTGACACTGGGCGAAGTGTCAGAACTTGTCGGACAACTTAAGGTGATCCCGCTCATCAAAACGATGATCGAAAAGGGCCTGCTTCTTACCGAAGAAACCCTGGAGCTGCGCTTTAAGCCCCGTACCGAGACCTTCGTCAGCATAGCCGACGAATACCTCGATGAGAACAGGCTGCGCGAAGTATATGATAAGCTGGAACGTAAAGCCGGTAAACAGCTTCAGGTGCTTATTGCCTATATCAGCCTTTCACAGTGCCTCAGCGGCGCAGTAAAGGAAGTAAAACGTTCGGACCTGGTGAAGATGGCCGGTGTACTTCCCGCCACCCTTAAGCCGCTGGAGAAAAAGGGTATTTTGCTTACTTTCGAAAAAACCGTATCACGTCTGGAGTTCTTCGATGCCGAAAAAGATTCTGACACCATCGAACTGAACCCCATCCAGGAGACAGCACTCCAGACCATAACTACAGGCTTTGCAGAAAAGGAAGTCTTCCTGCTGCATGGCGTAACTTCTTCGGGTAAAACAGAGCTTTATGTCCGCCTTATAGCCGCTACGCTGGCTGCCGGCAAGCAGGTGTTGTACCTCCTGCCCGAAATAGCGCTCACCACACAAATCATCAACCGCCTGCGTAAATTTTTTGGCAGCATCGTGGGCGTTTATCACTCCCGTTTCACTGAGAATGAGCGTGCCGAAATATGGAACAGCGTTATAGCCCCGGCTGCCGAAGGCAATCCTTACAGGATCATTCTGGGCGCCCGTTCATCTGTATTCCTGCCTTTCAGCGATCTAGGCCTCATCATCGTGGACGAAGAGCATGATACTTCATTCAAGCAATACGATCCCGCGCCGCGCTACAATGCCCGCGATGCGGCCATTTACCTGGCCAGCCTACACCATGCCAAGACCCTGCTCGGCTCGGCTACGCCATCCATCGAAACATTTGCCAATACCAAAAACGGTAAGTTCGGATTTGCCGAACTGGGTGAACGCTATGGCGGGATGCTGCTTCCTTCAGTTACCGTTGTTAACCTCAAGGATGAACCCAAAGCCGGGAAAGTACAATCGGTCTTTTCGGTTCACCTGTTGCAGGAGATGCAACTTGCCCTGGATGCCGGAGAACAGGTGATCCTATTCCAGAACCGCCGGGGCTTCTCGCTCAGGCTGGAATGCAATACCTGCCACTGGACACCCGAATGCAAAAACTGCGACGTAACGCTGATCTACCACAAACGCGACGGGATGCTGCGCTGCCACTACTGCGGCTATGCCATCCGCGTGCCCGAAACCTGCCCCGACTGCGGCAACACCGGTTTAATGATGAAAGGTTTCGGAACCGAACGCGTGGAAGAAGACCTTGCGCTGCTGTTCCCTGCCGCCCGTATCGAACGCATGGACCTTGATACAACCCGCTCGCGATATGCCTTGCAGCAGTTGCTGACCGATTTCGAGGACCACCGCATCGACATCCTCGTGGGGACACAAATGGTGACCAAGGGCCTTGATTTCGAAAATGTAAGCCTGGTCGGTGTCCTGAACGCGGATAGCATGATCAGTTTCCCCGATTTCCGCTCCTTCGAGCGCAGCTACCAACTCATGGCCCAGGTAAGCGGACGTGCAGGGCGCAAAAATAAACAGGGAAAGGTTATCATCCAGACCTACAATCCAACACATGCTGTCATCCGGCAAGTCACCGCCAACGACTATATCGGCATGTACAACAGCCAGATGGCCGAACGGCATGAATACAATTACCCTCCTTATTTCCGTCTTATCCGTATTACGCTCAAACACCGTGATGCCCGCCATCTCGACGAATCGGCCTCCTGGCTCGCCGGCCAATTGCGCGAAACTTTTGGCGCACGTGTGCTTGGCCCCGAATTTCCGGTAGTATCGCGCATCCGCAACCTCTACCTCAAGGATTTTTTGATCAAGATCGAAAAAGGGGCTTCGCTTCCGCGCCTGAAATTCGAATTATCTGCCATCCTGCATGAATTCCGCAAACAACCCGACCACCGGCAGGTAATTGTGGCGGTGGATGTGGATCCGGTTTGATGGAGTTGGGAGTTGGGAGTGCCTGGAGTGCGCTAGAGTTAGCGTAAATAATTCCGCTTATTTTACAAATAATTTAATGCCATCTGATTTCAAACCTATCGCCTATTGCCTATTTCCTATTGCCTAAATTAATTCTTTTTAAATAACCCATAAATCTCATTCCCGATTTTCAGGCCCGGATCAGCCCTGAAGATCGGCGCATGATGATAAATGGCATAAACATAGGCCATCCATTTTGCCTTATTTATGATATACCATTTGTTCAGTATATTTTTGTTATTTAATACGATTTCTGCAATTTCTTTGGCTTTTTCTTCAATTAGAATATCCGCATTTATTTTCTGCGAAACAGGATTCATCAACCGCCTGGTTTTAATCCATCCTATGCCATGGTATGTATTCTTGAAATTATAAGCATAATAACTAACCGGGGTAAATCCCTTTTTATTTAATATTTCCCTGAGCCCTTTGCCATCAAAATAATGCACATGATTAATGAGCAATTCAGATTCCAAATGCGTATACATATAAGTCAAATAATGCTTCCATACATCTTCATGACCGTTTGGTGTTATGAAATGGAAATATCCGTCCGGGGATAAATATTGATTTATATTTGATAACACTTTTGAAATATCATTTACATGTTCGATGATATCCCGGGCAATGATCAAATCAAATTTACCTGCATATTCAGCAATTAAATTGTCCGGAAATCCATTTATTATTTTGTAATTGTGATGTTCATGGTTTAATTTAAGTACCTCGTCATTCACATCCATCACCGTTATTTCAATTTCGGGGAAAACAAATTCCAGCCCCGCGGAAAAATAGCCGGAACCCGGACCTAATTCAAGTACCTCATGAGGTGTAATGCTTTTATGTTTTAATGAATACCCAAACAAAACGCCCCGCCTGAAGTTTCTCACGCAGTTCTTCTCCTGTTCTGTCGCACCAATTCTCAGGAATTCTTCAATATAATAAGCGAAACATCCCTTTGAGGTTTCTTCATCATTCAACATCGGATCGAGTTGTATGTGATTGCATTTTGGGCATAAAACAAGATTTGATGTCCTATAATTCCAATAATCAACTACAGCAAACTTTTTCCCGGTTCCTTCATCGCAAATGCTGCAGTGCGCTTCTCTCTCGATAAGTTCCCCTTCGATAACCCTGGTTATTTTATTAAATATATTTTCCATTTTACAATCTAATCATTTCAATTACAACAAATCCAGTTACGGAGTTCGCCAGCCCTTCCGTTTCCATGTATCACTTCAATTTTCAGAAAGTACGAAAGTATAATTTTATACCGAGGACAGTCATAATTATTTAATAAGATATTGCCGACATTAACTATTCATAATTGTTTGCGAAAAGCTGTCACGCCAAAACGTATTTGTCTGGCGATGTCATGCTACATTATTTTGTCTATTAATTCCTTGTGTTCTGCTTCCAGGCCCGTAAATATTGCGCTTTCAAGATTGGTAAAGTTGTTTTTAGCTCTTGTAAAGCTGATGGCCCTGTTATCCAGATAATGAATATAATCACAAATATTTGTGAGTGATTCCAAGATGTGTGATGTGATAATAATTGTCCGTCCCTTATTTTTTAGCCTGTCAATAATCAAACTCAAAATCTTTGAAGATTCAATGTCAAGTCCATTGAAGGGCTCATCAAGAATCACAATTTCTTTATCCTGTTTTAAAATGGCCATCAATGAAAGTTTCTTTTTCATTCCGGTTGAATAGCTTTCAATGAACTGGTCAAACGGCAATTTGAATATTTTATTCCAGTCATCAGGATTGTATTCAGCTGTGTTGCTTTTAAACAGGCTAAGGTATTCTCTGCCCGTGATATTGGAATAATAAAAATTCTCAGTTTCCAGGTAGGCAATTTCAGTGCGTTTTAGTTGTAATCCGTGGTGTAAAATTGTTCCGCAATCCATCACTTTAAAACCATAGATTGTATTCAGCAGGGTTGTCTTCCCGGAACCGTTTAATCCAATAAGGCCATGAATTTTAGCCTCTTCCATATTTAAATTCAAATTTTCGAGAACTTTCTTATTTCCATAAGAAACGGTCAGATTATTAATTGTAAGCATGCAGGTAGTCGTTAAGATTTCGTCTGGCTTTATAAAAGAGCAATATATTTAAAAACAGAAAGAGGATTGATACAGGCAATATTACTGAGCACAACAACATGATGGAAATAATCATCTGATGCGCACCTGAAACAATATTGGGATAATAATAAGCGTACTTCAATAGTATTGCTCCTATTTGCAAATTGATGACTACCAGGAAAGAGGCAACAATGTATATTGAAAATTCATAATGTATAAATGACAGCATAAAAATGGGAAGAACAAATATTATCAAATATTTAACATGTCTGATTAATTTGGTTTTAATAAAGGCTGATGCGTCCAGTTCCATTGCCTCCAATAGCTTTAGAGGCTCATATTCAGCATAAAAAGAACATATGATCATCATTAATAAAAATACTGAAACTGCAGAAAACCAGATATTATAAATACCTGTCAGCCCTAATGCATAAAACAAAATGATCGGTATCATATATTTTCTAAATCCGCTTTGCCACTCAAACAAACCTGAAGGAATATATTTGATAAAAGCTGAATATTCGGTGTTCAGTTTAAACATTGGTATTGTGAACGAAATCGGGGCAATTAAAAGAATGTAAATGATTAATTGCAAATACTGCCTGGTTACAAGGTAAAGAATCAATAATGGAATCGAAAAAACCAGGTATTCGGTATAGTAAGTTAAAGCAGGAATTTCAGTTATTTTAAAAAGGAAATGATAATCTTTTCTTCTGCGATGAATCAGGTATACCAGCATCAAGAACACGCCGGTAATGTAATAACTGTAATGAGGAATTTGTAAACGCTGATAAAGGAAAATGAGCAAAAACGGAAGTATGATCAGCAATACCATTATTGCCCGAAAGAGTCCGATATCATTCATCTCTCTGGAAATCTGAAAAAACCGGATTTTAATTAAATTCACCATCATTACCATTGGATACGGCCGTCAAGAGCCGGCAGCAAATATAGTTATAATTCAGGCTATTGTCTGAACAGCCAGTTCCAACTCAGGAACAGGCCATGCCTAGCCCGGGGGGGGTGAAGAATGACAATTTGTGCGTTCAGTCATGTGATTCGTTAGCATAAAAGATTTTTGAATGCGATCCGACAATGGTATTTGTTTCGTATGAATGAAATTTTGTTATCAGGAATCAACAGCAAAGCAGGATATGTAAACGTACAATTTGAATTGGCTCTAAATAGCTTCTGAAAGCATTATATATATTATAATTTATTTAACTTTGAAATAACCAATCCTCTCATTATGAAAAAGTTATTATTGATACCTGCCCTAGCATTGCTTTTGTTGGCATCTGGATGCAAAAACAAAAAACTAGCACAAAACCAGGATCAGTCAAAAACTGATTCCGTGTTGATACTGGCAAAGACCGTTTTCCAGCCATTGCCTGGTAAGGCGGTTAATCCCGACAATCCTGTCTCTACTGAAAAGGTGGCATTGGGTAAATTACTGTATTTTGACAACCGCCTTTCGATGCACAATACCCAAAGCTGCAATACCTGTCATAACGTTGCAACATATGGCGTGGACAATAATGCGACCAGCAAAGGTGACCTTGGAAAAAATGGCAAGCGCAATTCACCTACTACCTTTAATGCAGCTTTACATTTTGTTCAATTCTGGGATGGCCGCATGAAAGATGTAGAAGAACAGGCCGGCGGACCTATGATGAACCCGGTAGAAATGAACATGCCGGCGGAAAAGGAAGTGATTGCCCGCCTCAGTAAGGTTGAAGGTTACAAAAAGATGTTTTCTTCAGCCTATCCCAAGGAAAAGGATCCCATTACTTTTACGAACGTGAGAAAGGCAATCGCTGCTTACGAGCGCACGATGCTTACACCTTCGAGATTCGACGCTTATCTTGCCGGCGATAAAGCTGCTTTTAATGAGCAGGAAAAGAATGGTCTCCATACATTTATTACGGAAGGATGTGCAACCTGCCATGCCGGGTCATTGGTTGGTGCAGGTATGTTCCAGAAATTCCCGCTGGTTGGGGCCGACTATAAATCGCTTACCGGAAGCACCAACGATGACAAGGGCAAAATGGAGGTTACCAAAAATGAAGCGGACAAATACATTTTCAAGGTTCCTTCGCTGCGCAATGCTGAAAAAACCTTTCCGTTTTTCCACGACGGAAGTGTTAGAGATCTGGATAAAGCCATTGTTATCATGGCAAAACTCCAACTTGGCAAAGACCTTACGCCTGCGCAAACAGCAGATATTGCTTCATTTATTAAAACATTAAGCAGTGATGTATCTGCCGCAGTGAAGCAGGCTCCTGTGATGCCTTAATTCGGGAAACAAACCGGGCCAAACGCCCAAAAGCCAATCAGCTTACTTCCGTGGGGAGCCCGGGCAGGATACCCTTGGTGATATAGATGGGACGCACATGTTTGCGCAATGATTGCAGGTTTAGTCTAAACCAGATCGCTGCGCATACAGTGATCGTTCCCAGAATTAAGAAAGTGTGGGGAATGCCTATCACACTTGCTATGGTGCCAGATAAAAGATTACCAAAAGGCAGAGTTCCCATCAGGGCCATAGCGTAAAAGCTCATCACACGGCCACGTTTGTCCTCCTCGGCAATGGTCTGTAACATGGTATTAATGGCTGCAAGCGAAAGGATCATGGCAAGCCCGCCGAAGAAAAACACGATGAGTGAAAAAAGCAATTTATCGGAAAATGATGCCAATATGACCGACAGGCCCAGTAACCCAATATTGTAAGCAATTATTCTGCCCAATCCAAGTACTGTTTTACGCGCTGCCATAAACAGGGCACCCAGCAGCGCACCGGCGCCCATGGCCGACATCAGATATCCCAGTGTATCGGCATTACCATGAAGGATTACCTTGGCATAGGCTGGTAACAGCACCATATAAGGAAATCCGAACAGGCTCAGAATCGCCAGCAAAATAATTAAAGTACGTATGGGCATTGATTGGAACGTGTAATGCAGGCCATCAGTAAAACTCTTTCTGAAGTTGGATGGCACAATGCCGGCCTTTTTTACCGGTAATGTTATCTTAAACAGGGCAATGATTACCGCTACAAAACTGACGGCATTCACCAGGAAGCAAATGCTTTCACCCACAGCGGCAATGGCAATACCTGCAATGGCCGGGCCCACCAGACGGGCGCCGTTGAAAATGGCGGAATTCAATGCTATCGCGTTGCCCAGGTCCTCGGGTTTGTCAATCAGGTCGACAACAAGCGATTGCCTTGCAGGTGCATCAAAAGCCAGAATAATTCCAGAAAAGAGACTTAATGCAATGATATGCCAGACCTGAATCAGGTTAAACAATACCAATAAAGCTACAACCAATGCCTGCAGCATGAAAAACAGCTGAGCAAGTTTAAGTATATTGAGCCTGTTATACCTGTCGGTCAGCACCCCGGTGAAAGGCGCAAGTACAAAGGTGGGAATCTGGCTAGTAAAACCAATCAATCCCAGAAGAAACACTGATCCCGTGAGCCGGTATACCAGCCAGCTCATCGCAACATTCTGCATCCACGTGCCGATGAGCGAAATACCCTGGCCGGTGAAATAAAGCCTGTAGTTCCGCGAATGGAGCGACGAGAACATGCCTTTTATCGTTGTGAAATCTTTTGGAACTAAATTTTTATACGTCATGTTTATGCAGGGTACTGTAGTAATTTAAACTGATAAACAGCTAATTAAATCTTCTAATTAAATTCCAAATTCCAAATTCCAAGCCCCAAGTCCCAAGTGCTAAGCCCCAAATTCCAAGTCCCAAGTTCCAAATTCCAAGCCCCAAGATCCAAGATCCAAAATCCAAGCCCCAAGATCCAAGATCCAAATTCCAGGCTCCAAATTCCAAGATCCAAGTTCCAGGGTAAATTTTGATTCCAGGGCAAAATATTATAATGTACTCCTATGTATTTCTATCTATTTCTATGTATTTCTATGTATTTCTATGTATTTCAATATACTTCAATATACTTCAATATACTTCAATATACTTCAATATACTTCTTTGTATTTCAATGTATTTCTATGTATTTCTATGTATTTCGTTTTGTCTCCGCCTCGCTCTTTCTCCCTTCTCCCACTCGCCCTTTCCCAGACATATTCTATTTCGTTAATGCTATAATCGGCTTCCCGGTGCAGGCATTCGGGGCCATGATGTTCAAAAACGAAGCAATGGTCGGAGCAATGTCCGTAATATCAACCTGCTCTGAAGTTGCACCGGGCTTAATATTCCAGCCATACCAGAGCAAAGGAACATGCGTGTCATAACTGTAGGTGCTTCCGTGGGAAGTGCCGGTCCGGCCATAATCATCCAGCCATTGCGGCTCAAGCAACAAAGCAACATCTCCCGAACGTTTGATGTAAAACCCATTTTGTATCAACCCTGCTGATTTATTCTTCAATGCTGGGCCATTCAACTGATCCGCTGTATAAGCGTTAGCTATGCCTTTAAATGTCAGTGCACAAGAAACGATATCATCCTCAATGCTTTTGATTACAAGGTTCTTTTGTTTGATCAGCGTATGGTTTAGGTAAACCTGATTGTTCATGACGGAAGAAACCAGATTTGTTTCATTATACTTTTTATTCAGATAGTCCTTTAGCGAATCTGAAAATATTTTATCACTAAAGTAACCGGCACTCATCTTCAGATCAGTCAGTTCTGAAGGCACATAAGCAGCAGCATGATCGGCGGTCAAAAAAAGCAGAAAATTATCCTTACCGTAGTTTTTTTCGAGATAACCAATGATCTCGGCAAGATCAAGGTCCAGGCGCAAATAGGTATCTTCAATTTCGACTGACTGGGGCCCCATCTTATGGCCTATGTAGTCGGTCGCAGAAAAACTGATGGCTAAAAAATCCGTGTATTCACCCTTGCCGAGGTTTTCGCCTTTTAGTGCTGCCAGGGCAATGTCCTTGGTAATAGAATTTCCAAATGGCGTTGAACGCAGCACTTCATAATCTGTTTTGGTAAACATGGCCGGCAGGTTATGCGGGAAGACAGGCTTTGTTTCTCCCTTGTAAAGGCCTTCATATGGGTTATCATCACTGGCACTCTCGGTGTATTGACCGACAGGCAGTAATGTATTCCAGGGTTGCGACAAATACTTATCGGCCAGACGTTGTGCATTGAAATCACTTACCCATTTAGGTAATTCCTGGGCATAAAAGGTCGAAGTTATGAAATTGCCCGATTCGGAATCAAACCAGAATGACCCATTGGACAAAAAACCTCCCGGCAGAATGGCTGCCCTGTCCTTTAATGCTAAAGCTATAACCTTTGATTTCAAATTTGTAAAAAGCCTTAACTCATCGCCAATCGTTGATGAAAGCATGTTGTGCGGCGACATTTTACCCGCTTTCTCTGAAGGGCTCCCAACGGTTTGGACTGAGGGGTCATCCGCAACATAAATCGTTTTTCCGGTCTCCCTGACAAACCAGTTGTTACTTACAATACCGTTAAATGATGGCGTGGTTCCGGTATACACCGAAGCATGGCCCGGTCCCGTATAGGTTGGTGCATAATTATAATTGGTATTCTTGCAGTTGAATCCCTGCTGAAGTAATTTTTTAAATCCGTTCTCCGAAAATTTGTTGTAATATTTGGCCAGATAGTCATAACGCATCTGGTCAACTACAATGCCAACAATCAACCTGGGTTGCTTTTGTTCTTTTTGCGTTGTGTTCTTAACGGTCGTTTGGGCCTGCAGCGAAAAAGTAAGTAAAACGCCGATCAGCATTGCTGTTAATTTCATAGCATTTGGTTTTAATTTTTGATAATCCTTTTTAATAAATTTTTTAAAGCTATCTAAATCAGCTGATTGAGATCCTATCCATGCTTTCTTTTCAGCACCTCATCTGCAGCGGAATATCCATGAGGGAAAAAAGGTTTCCAAATCAAAAGTAGTATCTTTTGGTATATGGACGACCCTTTCAGCATTCATGCAGGATAATAAACACAACACTAGGCCTTTGTTTGATCCAAATGCTTAATTTTGAAGGCCGGTAACATTTAACATCACTAAAATCCCGGAATTCATCCTAAATTTAAATATTATCTTAACTGTAATTCGAAATGAAGATTCTGATTATTGAAGATGAAAAGACATTATCGAATTCAATCGAGGAATATCTGCTGGAAGAGAAGCATTTGTGTGAAGCTGTATATACTTATTGGGATGCAGTTGAAAAAATTAACCAATACGAATATGATTGTATCATTGTCGATATTAATTTACCCGATGGCAGTGGGCTGGACCTGATCAAGCTGATCAAGCAAAAATTCATCACTTCAGGGATCATCATCATATCTGCCCGCAATTCACTGGACAACAGGATAGAAGGCCTCGAAAAAGGTGCGGATAATTATCTTACCAAACCATTTTCGCTGGCAGAACTAAATGCCCTGTTGAAATCAATCAACAGAAGAATCAGTTTTGGCGGACGGAATGAAATCATCGTGAATGAAATCAGGCTATTACCGGATGAATATAAAGTCTTTATCCATGAGCGTGAATTAAAATTTACAAAAAAGGAATATGAACTCTTGTTGTTCTTTATTTCGAATAAAAACAAAGTGATGACGAAGACCGGCCTTGCAAAGCACCTTTGGGGTGACTATATGGATTCATCCGATTCGTATGACTTTATTTACACGCATATTAAAAACCTTCGCCACAAGCTCATCCAGAATGGATGCACTGATTATATTCAGACCGTTTATGGTGTAGGTTACAAATTCACTGTTGAGGAAGCCTTGTAAAATGGCTTGAAATACCTGAAGCAACTGGTCTGCCCGGGGAATTTAAAATAAATAATTTTTGCGTAAGAACTGATCGATGAAACTTCTGACAAAAAACAGTCTTAACCTGCTGTCGCTCACCTTATTTGTATTCCTTTTCGGGATCATAGCATTTTATATTCTGCTTAGAATAGAAGTGAACCGGACCATCAATAAGGAATTGGATAAAAGAGAGGTCGACATCAGGGGACAGGCAGCGCGGGAGCAATCGCTTAAAAACATTGTCCCTTTCCAAAATGAAAATATATTCATTACAACAGTCAAAGATGATGTTAAATCATCCACCGCTTATGATGACACGCTGTTGGTTGATAATGCCGCTAAAAAACTCACGGCATTCAGGCAACATAGTTTTACACTCAGCATTAACAATCAGAAATATCATATCCGTTTATTTAAATCGCTTGAAGAGACCGACAGTCTTATTGTTCGTATTTTTCTGATCATGACGTTCCTTGTGCTGGCCATGATCATTACCCTGATTATAATAAACCGCTATTCATCCGGTAAAATCTGGAAAGATTTTTATGATACGCTCAGGAAAATAAACCAATACGATATCAATTCACAGGAACAATTCATACTTACACAATCGGAAATCAAGGAATTCGACGATCTGAACAATGTGTTGCTTAAAATGATTGACCGTATCAAGCTCAATTATTTTAATATGAAGGAATATGCTGAAAATGCATCCCATGAGATTCAAACGCCATTATCCATCATTAATGCAAAAATGGAGTTGCTTTTGCAGTCGGGCGAGCTGAAGGAGAAACATCTTAAATCAGTGCTGGAAGCTTATGAAGCATCCAACAGGCTCTCGCGCGTAAACACCACGCTGCTACTGCTGGCCAAAATTGAAAACAGGCAATTCCCCGAATCAGAACCGGTTAATCCGAAAGCTATTTTTGATTATCAGCTGGAATGCCTGGAGGATCTGATTGATTCGAAAAAACTGGAAATAAACACACATTATGATAAAGAGGTACTGATTAAAATGAACCCTTATCTTGCTGATGTGCTGTTTTCAAACCTGATTAAAAATGCCATCCGTCATAATATCCCGGGGGGAAGCATATTTATTGAACTTACCAGTCAAAATTTCATGATTTCAAATACAGGTGCTGAGCTTAAGTTCGACCCTGAAGAACTTTTTAAACGGTTTTATAAATCATCATCCTCCAGTGAGGGCCTTGGGCTAGGACTGGCTATTGTGCAAAAGATCTGTGAAATCTATGATTTTAGCCTGCAGTACAGTCATGTGAACCATATGCACACCATTAATATTGGATTCACGTCCTAAAGCACGTTAGGGCATGCAAATAAAAATGCAAGGAGATCAGGAGAAATACATGGAAATATATAGAAATACGTAGAAATACGTAGAAATACATGGAAATACTTTGAAATACTTTGAAATACTTTGAAATACTTTGAAATACAAAGAAGTACATTGAAGTATATTGAAGTATATTGAAGTACAACGAAGTATATTGAAGTACATTGAAGTAAAAGGAAATACTTAGAACTAATGGAAATACATTCAAATACAGCAGTATATTGAAGCATGTGAAATAGATTGAAGTACCTTGAAGTATTTTGCCCTGGAATTAAAATTTACACCGGATCTTGGATCTTGGATCTTGGGACTTGGGACTTGGGACTTGG
>JBBRRV010000052.1:0-17656 GCA_038246075.1 Bacteroidales bacterium | reverse complement strand
CCCCATTCTTACATAAAGTTAGTTCCTGTTTCCCCATTTTTAACAGCGGAAGTCTTTTAGCTTAACTCAACCGGCAGCAAAACTTCCGGCACATCATGAGCGGGCGAATTTACCAGGCTTGATACCGGGAATAATTTCAGCCATTCATCAGGACAAGGGAGCAATAATTGAGAAAGTTCTCCTGCTGGCAGATCAGAGAGCCAGTTGCTTTCATTATCCCTGGAAAGAATCACGGGCATGCGGTCATGAAGTGGGCGCATCAAGCCATTTGCTTCGGTTGTAATGATGGAGAAGGATCTCAGATTGATCCCTTCAGCACTTTTCCATTCTTCCCAGATGCCGGCCATTGAAAACACGCCCCCGCCAACAAGTTGTATCGCATAGGGTATTTTAATTTTTTCCTTTTTCCATTCAAAGAAGGAAGTAGCCGGTACAAGGCAGCGCCGGCGCGAAAATGCTGAACGGAATGATGCTTTCTCCATGATGGTTTCCGCCCTGGCATTGATCATCTTCGCTCCAATTTTAGGATCTTTCGCCCAGGAAGGAATTAGTCCCCAGCGCATGAAATTCAATTTATTGCTCCCCGAATTTGTGATGACGGCAAGCGCTTGTGTTGGTGCACAATTGAACCTGGCACTATAGCGTTCTGTGCCCCCTGCCAGTTGAAAGTGCTCGTTTAGTTCGGCTTCATTAACTGTTAGTGAGAATCTTCCACACATAAATAATTTTTTAAAATATAAATTTACAACGCTATTGCTATGATTTTACCATACCAGGCATCTGTTTTCTGTTTTTTGTATCTGCTATCCGGAAGATGGATCGTTTGGGGAAACCAATTGCTGCGTTTTGCATTTCACCTGTTAACGTGGCAAAGTTGCTGGGCAATGCTGAATTAACCATAGGCAATGATCCCGACACTGCAGCCCTCTTGGAAAACAGGAGTGCTCGTCGCCGCAGAAACACCTTTGGTGAAGTTATTGTTGAGGAGCACCATAATGTGATTACGACTCCCGGTATTATGCTTGATGCCAGTATTCCTAACCTTGAGCAGGTTGCGCAGCATATTGTCAAAATGATAGCCTCAATGCAGTTCCGGGTTTCAGCATGAACACCCGTGGCCCGCTACCATGATGGATTCACTGAAGCATTACCGAAACCAACGCTCCTTAGGCAAGGCGCTGCAACATATGCAAAAAGACCGGATTCAGCACTTTAATCGTTTTTCCGGAAATTTCGATAATCCCGTCCCTGCGGAATTCGGATAATATGCGGATAACATTCTCCGTGGTCATCCCGATGAGCTGGCCCATTTCTTTCCGCGAAACCGGGCATTCAAAAACATCCTTGCCGTAAATGCTTTCTGCGAAATCAAGCAGTATGAGGGCTATTCTTCCCCTGAGGTTTTTATTATTAATTTCAAAAGTGTTGTTGATCACTTTATCGGCCACCCGGCTGATACTGGCCATCATTTTTAAACCAAATTGCCCATTATTTGATATTACATATTTTAATGAAGCCACATCAACGTAATAAATCATCGAATCCTCAAGTGCGCTGAGTGAATAGTTGTAATGTGTGTTGGAAAATACGCTCAGCAGGCCCACGCAATCATTGGGTTTGGCAATATTGATAATATGGCATTTCCCCTCTTCATCTTTCTTCGACAGTTTTAACAAACCCTTCTTTAGGAAAGATAAGTGGCGAATCTCCTCTTTTTCATTGAATATTATCTCTGATTTTCTGTAAAAGCCCTGGGAAGATTTCGTCGCCAGGTAAGAGAGTTCTTCATCATTCAGGCCCTCAAATAAGGGAGAAGAATAAATGCACATTTTGCAACCTTCAATCTCAGTTTCCAGGGTTTTCATTCCACAAATATAGGAGATTAGAGTCATGTGTGTGAACCCTCAACAAAAATTGTAAAAGAGGCTTTCTAACGTGCATTTTGTATGATAAATATCATAAAACATACTGTTATTCGAATAACAATAGGAGATAAATTTGAATGTGTAGACCGGTCATGTTTTTCTGGCCAGAGCCAGCAAAATGGATACCCGAATAAGGTTCTGCTACAGTTAGCCGCAGGTTCTATATGATGGACATGTAAAAACAATCAAAACCAAAATGCAAATTTGAGATTACCCCCTTTGGGAAAGATAAATGCTGATGGCTCATTTGAAATCCTTTTGTAAACATTCATATAAACCAATCAAAACCACATGAAAAAATTTACGCTATTTATTGTTTTTTTAATTGCTATTACTGCGATTAAGGCTCAGAACGGAACAAGAATGATCGGCTTCGATGCCATGAGCATGGGCCGGGCAGGCACCTCTATCGGGGTATTCGATTCCTACGAACTGATGATGACCAATCCAGCCGGCTTGTCATTCCTGGAAAAATCATCGGTTAATGTCAACCTTTCAGTGATGTCGCCAAAAGTTCATTTTCAGAATGGGCTGAATGATGCTGACGGCAACAAGAATCTGTTCCCGCTTCCTGCCGCAGGTTATGTTCATAAATCAGCAAACAAGACCAGCAAATATACCTGGGGTATCGGGCTATTTACTCAGGGAGGAATGGGTGCTGATTTTTCACAGCATAACGAGTTGTACCGCGACCAGACCTTTGCACTGAATGCTGCAAACCAAACCTATTATCCGGTAAAAGGGGCATATACTGCAGAGGACTATCATTCGAAATTTGCTGTTATGCAAGCCGGTCCCTCTTTTGCATACAGATTCAATGATAAGTTTTCCGGAGGCATATCCCTTCATTTGGTATACAGCACCATGGAATTCAAAATGCCATTTGGTCTGAATCCTTCCATCATGAAAGGACAACCGGACGGAATGCCGGGTATGACATTCGGACAATTGTTCTCGATGTCGCCTTCATCAGGCGGATTTGGTTATAATGAGGTCATTGCCTCGGCCGACATGCACGATTTAAACACCATCAGTTGGGGAGGCAAAATAGGACTTGCCTACAAAGTGAATGACAAACTTTCCTTTGGTTTGAACTATACGCTGCCAACCAAACTCGATTATAAGAACGGGAAGGCAACGATGGACATGTCGAAGCAATTCGAAGATGCCATGGGGCGCGCAATAGTGGGTTTCTACCAGAATCCGGGAACGCAAGGCGCTTCTCTCCAGACTGCGATGAACGCCGTGGGCGGAAATTTCGCCGGGATGGGAATTGATCTTTCGAAGGGCGTTGCTGCGGCTTATGACCTCGGTGTTGCTATGAAACTCCCCATGACAGTTGGATATGGGATGTCCTACAAGGCATCACCAAAGTTCAGACTTGCTCTTGATATGGAATGGGTAAACTGGGCAAAGGCATTTGATAAAATGGAAATAAATTTGTCAAATGGTACAAGTGCAAATGTGAATAAGATGATCGGCAGTCCTGCTTTCACGATGGATTTTCCGCTCAATTGGAAAAATACCGTGATTGTCAAAGTTGGCGGAGAATACGCCCTGTCAAAACCATTTACACTGAGACTTGGTTATGCATACGGTAGTAATCCTGTTCCTGAAACTACTGTCTTTCCTATATTCCCGGCGATTGTGGTAAACCATTTAACCTTTGGCGGATCTTACATTTTTAACGAAAAGTTTATGCTGAGTGCCGCCATCGAATCGGCATTAAACAATAAAGTTACTGCTACAAATCCAAGTGGCGTGCAATCCGAATTCTCAGGCAGCACCAGTCAGCTCAGCACCGCAATCGGTCATATCTCATTAAGGTGGAATCTGTAATCTTCACATCCTGAAAGATAGCCAGCAAACGCCCTGTGGATTTCTGTTCACAGGGCGCTTTTTACCAGTGCTTTTTTACAGACTGGACGAATCCTGCATCCTCCATAAGTAGTAAGTCAATCAATTACCCCGGAAATGTCAGTGATGCTTTTAATACACTGAACACTTTTAGTTTAATGCCAGCTGCAATTTATCCAGCGCTTTTTGCAGTATTTCGGCGTGGTCAAATGCCAGAGCCGGCAGATCATCAACAGGAAACCATGCCGCTTCTCCTGCATCATCCCCCGCTGTTAACGCAGGAGTCTCCTCAAGTGTAAATCCAATATATGTCACCGTTATCGTGCGGCCACGCGGGTCGCGGTGAACATCGCCGGCCGTATAAAACTGCTCGAGGATGATATCTTCCAATCCTGTCTCTTCCTGCAGTTCACGACTTACCGCCTGATCCAGCGTTTCATCCATATCCAGGAAACCTCCGGGGAAAGCCCAGTCGCCTTCGAAAGGCGGATGAGCGCGCCTGATCAGCGCAATGTAAAGCCCCTCCCCGCTCCTGCTGAAAACAAGTGCATCAACCGTAACGGCAGGCCGGGGATAATTATAAGTGTGTGGCATAATACTCTTTTATTCAATTTCGTCGGATTCCTCTGCTTCAATAGCTGCAATATTACCTGTTTTGTTTCCTTCCACCACCATCACAATTTCACCTTTGGGAGGATGTGCCTTATACCACTCGGCCACTTCCGTTACAGTGCCACGCCGGTTTTCCTCGTATATCTTGGTCAATTCACGGCTGACACATACCTGCCGCATAGGACCGAAATAAATGGCCAGCTGCTCCAGTGTTTTCACCAGGCGAAAGGGCGATTCATAAAAAATAACTGTATAGGGCAGGTCGGCCAGTGCTTTAAACCGGGTAACCCGACCCTTTTTATGCGGCAGAAACCCTTCGAAGAGGAATTTATCGCACGGCAATCCTGAATTCACCAGGGCCGGTACAAAAGCCGTTGCCCCCGGCAGGCATTCTACGGTCACACCTGCCTGCACGCAAGCCCGCACCAGCAGAAATCCGGGATCCGAAATAGCCGGGGTCCCTGCATCGGTAATCATGGCGAAGGTTTCCCCTCCAATAATACGGCTCACCAGTAAATCCACGGTCTTATGTTCGTTAAACTGGTGATGTGCAAACACTTTCTTGTCAATGTCATAATGTCTCAACAACTTCGACGAGGTCCGGGTATCTTCCGCAAGGATGACATCAGCCTCCTTCAGTATGCGCAATGCCCTTAAGGTGATGTCTTCAAGGTTGCCTATCGGCGTGGGAACAATATAAAGTTTTGCCATAATCGTGGTTCAATAAAAAAATCGCTGAAATTCAGCCTCACCAGGCATCCATAAAATCCCGGACTAACCTGAAGATGTTTTTATATGCTGTGAGCGGCAGATTGGCCGCCAGATCGTTAAGATTGTGGTATTCGGTATATTCCTTACCCATGGCATAAAGAAAAACCGCCGGAACGCCATTTTGATAAAACGGACATTGATCGCTGTTGCATGACACGCCCCTCTTTTTTACGGCAGGAATATATTTCTTTTCTGTATTAATCTTTACCATCAGGTTGTATGCCTTTGGAAAAACGCTTCCATTTACCATGGTAATCCCTTCGCTTCCCGTTCCTTCCATATCCAGATTTACCAGGAAACGCACTGACCTGAGCGGAAAAAGCGGATGTGCGGCAAGGTAAGAGGAACCCTGCATCCCAATCTCCTCGCCGCTGACCGATACAAAAACCATGGAAAAGCGTGGTTTATTTTCCGGCTGTGCGTAATAGTGTGCCAGATCAAGCAACATTGCCGTGCCGCTGGCATTGTCGTTGGCGCCAGGGAAATACACTTTCGCGCCCATATGACCAAGATGGTCGTAATGTGCAGTAAACACCAAAAAAGAGTCGGGCTGAAAGCTCCCCTGCACATAGCCCACCAGATTCTGCGTTGAATAAGCCTTCTCGAAACGACTCTCAATGTCAAAATCCATTGATTTTGCCTTTTGATGATAAGCCTTCCGGGTTATATCGACGGTAGTGTAAGGCAGTTGTTGGCTGGCAGCCATGCCCGACCACACAAGTTTGCTGTCATTGACATAAACGAGTGCTTTTGCATGCAGAAAGTTATAGTTCCGTAATGAATCAAGCATGATTAACTGTTTCTTGTCATCGATGCCTTGCGCGTCAACCAGGATTACTTTACTTGAATAATCGCGGTGGTTGAAGCGTCTGAGGCGCGACGGTGACTGAAGAGTTTTCCGGTTAAGCTTTTCGATCCGGAATTTCCCTTTTATGGACGGGGAAGATGCAACCACAAAATAATCCGTTCCCGGCTCCAGCAACTTTCCGCCCATGCTGATATCAGCTTTTCCCTGGAGGGTATTTACAGAAATGTAAAATTTTTGATCATAATCAGTACCAAAAGGCCTCAGGCAGTCTTTTTTAAATTCATTACGGATATATGCAGCTGTTTTACTGTCGCCTCCGTTCACATAGCCGCGGCCTTCCATAGTGGGAGAAGCGAGTGTATCGATGATACGGCGGGCATAACCGATATCCTGTGCCCGGGTGTTTGCCGCAAAAGCGAACAGCAACAGGCAAAGCACCTTTTTTACAGGCGGCATCATGCGTAACGGCGATGTATAAAATCGAGCAGACGTTCTACCGAACTGAGTTCAGCTGACCAGCCTTGCATTGATTTGGCATGGTTAAATACCTCCAGGGCCTGCTCAAATGAATTGCAGGTATTGAGGCGACCAAGCATATCGTCGTACATGCGCATATCGCCTTCAAATAACTCGTTAATAAAGATGAACCTGTCGTTTATGCCGATAGCTGAATGGAGATCTGTTATTTTCAGCCTCAGTTTCGACCCGAGGCTTTTATCCCCTGAAGTCTCCACGCCGAATTTTTCGCTTATCGACCGTTTTTCATTGCGGAATTTATCTGCCAGGGTCTGGCTGGGTGTGCCAAACAAGTCGAGTGTGGAATGGACAGGCGTGTGCGTTTCATGCATATGTGGTGCGATGTCACTGTTTTGAACCTGTTTTGGCTGTACCTCAGGATGAACCACCTGCTCTGGTGTCTGGATTTCGATGTTAGGTTCCGGAACCGGAACCTGCACATAAACAGCCGGTACTGGTTCAGGAACTGACGGGACAGGAACAAACTCTTCCCCTTCAGCCATTCCTCTAAGTTCAGCGGAAAAAGATGCTTCGGAAAGTGATGCTTCCGGCGCTTGCGGTTCCTTATGTTCCTGGCTTACCGGCCCGGGTGTGAATTCGGATTCAGAAACAGTTTCGACCACAGGGCGCGTTTCCTCCACACGTATTTCAGGTTGTGACTTTTCCGGCTGTGGCATAAACCCGCCAGGCTGTGGCAGCCTGATCAAGGAAATTCTTTCGTATAACTCCCGGATATCAGCCAGTAACAGGTCAACTTCGATGCGTGCGATGTTGGCTGAAGGTTCATGTATCTGGTCATACCTGTCGCGGATTTTCGCGATCAGGCGAATAATTTCATCATTTGACATATCAACAGAATTTTTACAAAAAAGCCCTTATAAAACCATGGATTCAATAATCTATAACCGGTACGCAAAATTTCTCCCCCTTTACCTATCTTTGTCGATCAACCATGCCTTTTGCGATGGCAATTAACGGCTAAAGATAGTAAAGAAAACGCATACACACCGCCATGTTTATCGAAAACACCATCAACCTTTCCCAACGCCGCGGCTGGATCGAAGTGATCTGCGGATCAATGTTCTCGGGCAAGACCGAAGAACTTATCCGCAGGCTTAACCGGGCACGCATCGCCAAACAGAAGGTGGAAATATTCAAGCCCCGCACAGATACCCGCTACGACGAAATAAATGTGGTTTCCCACGATGCAAATGCCATTGTTTCAACTCCCGTGGAAACGGCTTCTCAGATCCTGCTTTACGCCGAAGAAGTAGATGTGGTTGGTATTGATGAAGCACAATTTTTTGATGCCGACCTAACGGCAGTTTGCAATTTCCTGGCCAATAAAGGGTTACGCGTCATTGTTGCCGGCCTCGACATGGATTTCCAGGGTAATCCGTTTGGCCCCATACCCTCTCTCATGGCTACCGCCGAATATGTGACCAAAGTACACGCTATTTGCATGCGCTGTGGCAACCTGGCTCAGTATTCGTACAGGACAATTGCCGACCAGCACCTGGTTGTCCTTGGTGAAATGGACAGCTACGAGCCCCTTTGCCGCAAATGCTACTCAGAAGCCAGGAATGTTGTCCCAAAATAATATTTGCTTATTCGTAAGTTTGTACTCCTAAAATATTCATGATGAAGATCCGGCTAAAAATATGTTTGTTCATCCTTTTTGCAGGAGCAATGCTTTCGTCCTGCAATACAGCCAACGACAGTAACCACGAAGTACTTATCAGCACTTCATACGGTAATATCCGGATCAGATTTTATGATAAGACGCCCAGGCATCGCGACAATTTCCTGAAACTTGTGAAAGCAGGCTACTACGACAGCACGCTTTTTCACCGTGTGATCGAACATTTCATGATACAAGGCGGTGATCCTGATTCGAAAAACGCAAAACCAGGCGCCGTACTTGGCAATGGCGGCCCTGCCTATACCATTCCAGCTGAAATTGTTCCCGAATATATCCACAAACGTGGCGTGCTGGCAGCTGCCCGTGAAGGTGATGACGTGAATCCGCTCAAGGCATCATCGGGTTCGCAGTTTTACATCGTACAGGGAAAAGTCTTTACCGACAAAGGATTAGATGCCGTTGAGCTGAAGGTTGAAAGACGTACCAAACAATTTATCCTCGGAACCATCCTGCGCAAGCCGGCCAACCATCAGTTGCTGAAGGACTTTGAACGTTGCACGCAGCAGCTGGATTCTGCCGGATTACAAAAACTCATTACACAGTTTATGCCGGAAATTGACGCGGTTTATTCCAGGACAGCTCCATTCAAACTCTCACCCGAACAGCGAAATATATACAAAACCATTGGTGGCACTCCTCACCTTGACGGTGCATATACCGTGTTTGGCGAGGTCATTGAGGGTATGGATATAGTTGACAGAATAGCAGCAGCAAAAACTGATTCCAACGATCGACCGTTGGTTAATATTCCCATGAAAATTAAATTAATCCGTTAACCATTAACAATTTAGCTCTATGAAAAAACGCATTATACCATTCCTGGTAATTATCTGTTTATTCACCTTCAGTGCTCAGGCGCAAACCGCCAAAGTTGCAGCAAAACAAACGAAGGTGCTTATCCACACCGATCTTGGCGATATGAAAGTGGTGCTTTACAACGAAACACCCAAACATCGCGACAATTTCATTAAACTGGTAAAGCAGGGCCAATACAATGGTTCCAATTTTCACCGCATCATAAAGCAATTCATGATCCAGGGCGGTAGCCTGGCAAACGGAAAACAGGATCCCGGGTATACTGTTCCTGCGGAATTTGTGGCTAAATATTATCACAAAAAAGGTGCGCTCGCCGCAGCCCGCATGGGCGATGATGTGAATCCTAAAAAAGCATCTTCAGGATCACAGTTTTATATCGTTCAGGGCAAAAAGATGACTGATGCAGAAATGGACCAGTTCACAGCACAAACGGGTAAAAAAATGACCCCTGAGCAACGCAACACCTATAAAACTCTTGGTGGCGTGCCCCACCTCGACCGCGACTATACTGTATTTGGCCAGGTTATTGAAGGTATGGATGTGATTGATAAAATCGCTGCTGTTAAAACAGGTCCCGGCGACAAGCCGTTGAAAGAAATAAAAATGACCATGAAAGTGGTTAAATAGACCTAATTCCTTTGGTACACCTCAGCCTGCAACTGTCTTTAGTGTCGCAAAAGGGCGCTTAATTGAAGTGTTCTGCCCTCTAACACGGCTGAATCAACTTATTTTTCCGAACTTTGCAAACCTGTCGATCCAAAAGGCAGGTTTTGCTTTTAATCTACCATAATGAAATAGCCATGATTGCAGAACACCAATCGATATATTAATATCCTATATCATGGCATATTCCATCTGGACCGTAAAAATGAACAATAACAGATGAAAGAGAAAATAAATCAACTGCGCGAAGAAGTAAAATCGTTTGTGGCCGAAAATGCCGATCAGGTGGAACAATTCCGGATCCGTTTTATGGCCCGAAAAGGATTGATCGGCGAACTTTTTGAACTCTTCAAGGAGGTGCCTGCTGATGAGCGCCGCGAATTGGGCCTGCTGATAAACGAGCTTAAAGTGATCACCCAGGAAAAACTGGATCATTTCAAGAACCTTTTCGAGCAATCGGGGAAAGCTGCCGTGGAAACTCCCGATCTCACGCTGCCGGTATCGTTCCGCGAACCTGGCACACGCCACCCACTGTCGATCGTCCGCAATGAGATGATTCGTATATTCTCCCGCCTTGGATTTACCGTCAGCGATGGCCCCGAAATTGAAGACGACTGGCATAACTTCTCAGCACTCAATTTCCCGCCGGAACATCCGGCCCGTGATATGCAGGATACTTTTTTCATTGCGCAAAATCCTGATATTGCATTGCGTACGCATACCTCTTCCGTTCAGGTAAGGGTCATGGAAACAACCAAACCTCCTATAAGGGCATTATTTCCTGGTCGCGTTTACCGCAACGAAGCCATATCGGCCAGGGCACATTGCTTCTTCCACCAGATTGAAGGTTTATATATTGACAAAGATGTTTCATTTGCCGATTTGAAACAGACCCTGCTTTACTTTGCCCGTGAAATGTTCAGTGAAGATACACAGATCAGGCTCAGGCCTTCTTATTTCCCCTTTACAGAACCTTCGGCTGAAATGGACATTTCCTGCAATCTCTGTGGCGGAAAAGGCTGTGGATTCTGCAAATATACGGGATGGGTTGAAATTCTCGGATGCGGGATGGTTGATCCCAACGTGCTTGAAAACTGCGGCATCGACAGCAAGGTATATACCGGATTTGCTTTTGGCATAGGTATCGAGCGAATCACCAACCTGCGGTTCCAGGTCAAAGACTTGCGGCTGTTCTCTGAAAATGATCTTCGTTTCCTCAGGCAGTTTGAAGGCGCTTTTTAAACCTGTTTAATACAGAAAAGGGATCAGGCGACTGGTCCCTTTACGATAGGCTTCATATGCAGGAAATTGCAGGATAAGGAGTTTTTCTTCATATTCCAGCTTCACAATAAGATCGACTGCGAGCAGCAACCACACGGCTAGCCTGATGGCCGAGAAATCGCCTGCTATCAGCACAAGTCCCGTCAGCAACACCGATGCATACATCGGGTGACGAATGAAACGGTAAGGGCCGTGAAGCACCATTTCTGCATTATTTACGGGGTGGGGTAAAACATGAAGATTATCCAATTTCATCACCAATATAGAATACCCGCCAAGACCAAAACAAATGATAGCCGCCACAGCAGACCACATGGGCAGTGCGTTCCATGCAGTGGTAATACCGATAAACAGAATTGCAGCAAATTGAACACCTACCATTACATATTCCAGCAGCCTATTCTCTTGTTTAGTGACCGTTTTAGGCATAACTAAGTTTGAGCATATTCGTTTTCCCTGATACGTATATAGGCGTGCTGGCAACATTGATCAACAGGTCACCTTCTGTCACAAATCCATCCGTTCGCAACATGGTGCGGATATCTTCCAGCGTGCGGTCGATGCTGGTAAAGTTGTCGTAATAAAATGGCGTAATCCCCCACACCAGGTTTAATGCCCGCAACAACTGCCGGTCGTTGGAGAAAATAAAGATTCCTGCATTTGGCCGCTGTCCGGAAAGTTTGAAGGCTGAATATCCTGTGTGCGTCATGGCAATGATTGCCTTGGCATGAGAATGTCGGGCCATTTCGCAGGCGGAAATTAAAACGGAATCGGAAATGAACCGTTCATCATCTAAAACAATACGCTGGTGACTTTTATAATATATGTCCGGATAATTTTCTGCTTCCTCGATGATTTTAACCATGGTTTCCACTACCTGTATCGGGTATTGGCCCACGGAAGTTTCACCACTCAGCATTAAGGCATCGGCACCATCGACCACAGAATTGGCCACATCACTCACTTCAGCGCGTGTTGGTCTTATATTCATGATCATGCCTTCCATCATCTGCGTGGCGATGATAACAGGCTTTGAATGCATATTACATTTGTTTACCAGCATCTTTTGTATCAACGGAACCTGCTCCAGCGGCATTTCAACACCCAGGTCGCCACGGGCTACCATCACCGCATCAGCTTCCTCAATAATTTCATCCATAGCTGCAATAGCCTGTGGTTTCTCCATTTTTGCTACGATGCGTATTTCGTTTTGCGGATCCAGCTTCTGGATGGCCTGCCGAAGTTGTATGATGTCGTTGGCCGAACGAACGAATGACAATGCGATCCATTGTATGTTCTGACCCACTATAAATTCAAGGTCTTCATGGTCTTTTTCCGTAAGGGAAGGAAGTGAAATAACAGTATCCGGCAGATTAATGCCTTTACGCGAACTGAGCGGCCCTCCGTGCACCACAGTGGCCCGGACCTCGTCACGGTAATTGGTCGAATCAACGCTCAGCATCAGTTTGCCATCATCAAGCAGTATGAATTCGCCAGGTTTCACATCCATCGGGAAGTTGGGATAAGAGATATAAAGCAAAGACGCACTGCTCATACATTCTTTTGTTGTTATGGTAAGGTGGTCACCGTTGTAAAGCATGACCTCTCCATTTTCCATCTCACCAATCCTTATTTTCGGCCCCTGCAGGTCAGCCAGGATGGCCACATGCAAATCGAGTTCACGGTTAAGCTCATCTACTTCCCTGATGACTTGTTCCATGTCGTCGTGCTTGCTGTGTGAGCAATTCAACCTGAAAACATCTACGCCTGCCATCATCATTTTCCTCAACATTGCAGGGGAAGAGCAGGCAGGCCCAATAGTAGCTACAATTTTTGTCTTCATAGTTATCTTTCTTAGGCTGAATTATAAGGTCATGCATAAATGGTTTGTCACCTTCAAATGCTTCCTGAATCTGCAGATTTAGCTTTGCTATTCCTTTTCAGGTTGATCTCGTGCAGCTCCAGGTCTGAAAGCAGGTTTTCTATATTCGGGATCTTATGCTGATCAATGGCATAAGCAGTGAGCACATTAGGAATATTTTTTAACTGCGCCACAATGGCTGCTTCAGCCCCGCTGTCCATCAATCCCCTTATCAGCAGAAAATAGCCGGCTTCTTTTTGCGTTGGCACGAGTAGTCCTTTGCTCCCCGTATTTGACAGCAGAAAATACTTTAATTGATTCTCGTCATCATCAAAAATATAGCAGGCGTAGCCAGCAAACTTTTCCGCCATGGCGGAAAATGCCGGTAAATCATCGGTTTTTTCAAGGGTAAATCCGTGTAGCTGGTTGATCTGGTAGGCCAGGCGGTAATCGCGCAGGTGGGAAGATATCCCGATAAATGCATCCAGGTGTTCGATGTCAGATTCGAGTTGGGGACGCTTAGGCATTTATGGCGTATTTTGGTGCGTATAAATATACAAACTATCTGCGCACTTTCAGAAAAGGCCTGAAGTAAAGCCCTAAAGTTCAGAAACCAGGCACGCTTATTATTGCCTTGCCGATTGCATTTCTTCAATAGCCTTCATTGCTGCAGATTGCTCAGCACCCTTAATGGAGAAGTCCTGGCCCCTTCCGGCTACTTTGCCGTCTAACAGGGCATCAACCACATATTGTTTGTTATAGCCGCTGCCTACCTCGCCTATAATCAGAAAGCTGGCTGTTCTCTTTTCGCGTTGTGCCCACTCAATAAATTTACTCTTAAAATTGACGTCGGTATTGGTGAGCTCTTCCAGATCATAATGCACGCGGATGATGTTATTAATAATGATCCTGCGGGTATAATTGTATCCCTTGTCAAGGTATAATGCGCCTACAAAGGCTTCAAAGGCATCACCCTTCATCGAACGGTAGACGTTCCCTGAATCGGTATTAACCTGTATCAGGTTTTCAATACCAAGCTTTTGCGAGAGTTTATTGAGTTGCACCCTGCTGACGATCTTCGAGCGCATTTCGGTCAGAAAGCCCTCGTCTTTAAAAGGAAATAGTCTGAAAAGATGCTCTGCCACGATAGCACCAAGAATGGCATCGCCAAGGTACTCCAGGCGTTCGTTGCTGATGCGCACACCGTTACTGAATTCGATAGCAACTGATTTATGCCTGAAGGCTAGCTTGTAGAGTGAAATATTTCCGGGATAGAAACCGAAAATATTCCTTATGGCTGCATAGAGATCCTTGTCGCGGGAAAAAAATGCGCTTAAGGGCTTTATCCGGGAAAAACCTAACAAGGCTACGGATTAAATTTTTTGAAAATGACAGATGCATTGTGCCCGCCGAACCCGAAGGTGTTGCTGATGGCTGCATTAACTGTCCGATACGATGGCTTGTTGAAAATGAGATCCACGCCTGTGTTTATTTGCGGATCGTCGGTAAAGTGGTTTATCGTTGCCGGTACAACATCATTCTTAACTGCCAGGATGGATGCTATAGCTTCAACAGCACCAGCTGCACCCAGGAGGTGTCCGGTCATCGATTTAGTAGAGTTAACGGCAATTTTTTTGGCCTGTTCTCCAAAAAGTGCAACGATGGCGTTTATTTCAGCAATATCGCCAAGCGGTGTAGAGGTACCGTGTGTGTTGATATGCTGAATGTCTGATATTTCCATTTCGGCATCCTGCAAAGCATATTTCATGGCATTACGGGCTCCGAGTCCTTCCGGATGCGGAGCTGTCATGTGGTAAGCATCTGCCGAAAGGCCGCCACCGGCAACTTCACAGTAAATTCTGGCACCACGAGCCATGGCATGTTCCATCTCCTCAAAAATGAGTGATGCAGCGCCTTCACCAAGCACAAATCCATCGCGGTCCAAATCAAAGGGACGCGAAGCTGTTTTGGGGTCGTCGTTACGTGTAGAGAGGGCATGCAGGGCATTGAATCCGCCGACACCGGCTTCGTTAATAGCAGCTTCTGAGCCACCTGTAACAAAAAGGCTGGCTTTATCAAGCCTGATATAATTGTAGGCATCAATCAAAGAGTTGGCCGAAGAGGCACAAGCCGAAACAGTGGCAAAATTTGGCCCTCTGAAACCATACTTGATTGAAATATGACCTGCCGTAATATCGGCAATCATTTTAGGAATAAAAAAAGGGCTGAAACGGGGAGTTCCATCACCTTTAGCAAAAGCTGAAACTTCATCATAGAAAGTAAGTATCCCGCCAATTCCGGAAGCCCAGATTACACCGCAACGATCGAGATCGAGCGTGGCAATGTTAAGTCCGGCATCTAAAATGGCCTGATCGCTGGCAACAATTCCATATTGCGCGTAAGGATCATATTTCCTGCCTTCTTTTCTGTCGAAATAGGTCAGTGAATCATAATTCTTTACCTCACAGGCAAACTGCGTTTTGAACTTTGTCGCATCAAAATGCGTGATACGATCAGCACCGCTGACTCCACTCAGCATATTATTCCACATCTCATCGATGGAATTACCAATTGGAGTCAGCGCACCGAGACCAGTTACAACTACTCGTTTTAACTTCATTTAAAAGGGTCTGCTTATTTCGTATTGTTTTCAATGTAGGCGATAGCCTCGTTAACAGTGCCAATTTTCTCGGCCTGATCATCAGGGATAGCGATGTTGAATTCTTTTTCGAATTCCATGATCAGCTCAACTGTATCTAGGGAATCAGCACCCAAATCGTTGGTGAAACTTGCTTCGAGTGTTACTTCGTTTTCGTCAACACCTAGCTTATCAACTATGATAGCTTTTACTCTTGTTGCAATATCAGACATGTTTTTTTGCTTTTTTGGATTTAGGGTGCAAAGAAAGAACTTTTAGTTATACAATTCACAAAAAGTTGAATATTTTTTGCCGGTTCTTAAATCATCATGCTGATAATCAATGATTTTAGTCATTGTCAACTTAAGCCATATCGTCCGGATCTAAGCTTGAACCTCGACATTCCGCAAACAGTACGTTGCTTAATTGTAATAAGATGTATGAGCATTCGATCAGCAATACATTACCTGAAATCATTCATCCTTTGATTAAGCACCGTTTCTATTTCAGCTGCCAGTTTAACTTGTTCATATTGAGTTGCGATCAGGTTCAGCTTTTGCAGGACAGCAAAGGCTGTCTTGATGTCCTCCTGAAAGTTTTCCCTGCTTTGAGGCGAATATGAATGATAGTAATGCAGGTCTTCCTCATAACACCGCACCATTTGTTTTGCAAGCGCATTGGCTTTGGCTGTTTCTCCGACCTGATAATAAGTATCCACAAAGCTGATATCATAGGTTTCAGGAACGAATTTTGTATAGGGGAAATATTTAATGTTCAGTTCAAGTAAGGCTTTAGCCTTGTCGGTTTGTCCGTGGTTAATCATCCACTGTGTAATTCTCAGGATATTCTGCCTGAAACGCTGGATATTCTGTCGGCTTTCAGGATCAACATAAACCCCGGGATCATTCAGATTCCCCCACTTACACTTATTCATCAGGATATCATACGATCCGGGCCCGTCAATACCTCCAAGACCTTTAATATAATCAGCCGAATCGGCTTTAACAGGCATAAACTTGTATACCCAGCCTTCCATAAAACAATACTGGTCAATATCGCACGCTTTTGCCACTGAATAGGGAGCCGAAAAATAAAGCGGCCGTTTCCAATGATTGGTCGCTATCAGATCAAGCAGGAGAAGATCATTCTTATACAACACGTTCGAAGTGATGGTCCAGTAAAGCGTATCAACCATCTGCTTGCGCAGATAGGCCGGCACCAGTCCATTCCTGAAGCATGCAGCTGTATCGACAGTAATCTTAATTTTTTTTGATGGAAAGAATTTTAAGGACCGCCCGTTCTCCAGCGTGACAAACGTACGCGGATCGCTGCTCTTAACAAATTCGATGAAGTCTTCCAGTTCAACAGCCCCTTTTATGCCGGCATCTTTATATGCAATGGCGTCATTGGTGCCCTGCTGATATTGATCGGATGCCAAAGAAACCGGCAGAGGTTCCGACCCGTAATTTTTATTGTAGAGTTGGTTAATATACCACGATCCACCGGCAAGTTCAAGATTGACATTGCGTACATCTGTTTTCACGCCCTCAACTTCCTGGTTATACCATAAAGGGTATGTGTCGTTATCTCCGTTCGTAAACAGTATGCCCTGCGTATCGCATGGAACCAGGTAATTGCGGCCAAAATCACGGGCTGCATATTTTCCGGATCTGTCGTGACTTTCCCAGTTCTGTTGTGCCATAATGCCAGGAACCAGGATTGTTGTCAAAAGTGATAGTATGATGACTGTCGTTAATTCCTTTGACTTTATATGCTTTTGAACCCAATCGATCAGGAACATCACGCCCAGCCCAATCCATATGGCAAAGGCCATAAACGATGCCGCATAGGAATAATCCCTTTCCCGCGGCTCAAATGGCTTCTGATTCAGAAAAACCACGATGGCAATGCCAGTCATCAGGAACAACAAGATTACGACCATGTTACCCTTATAATCTTTTTTAAGCTGATAAAAGAAGCCCAGCAGTCCAAGCAGGAAAGGCAGCATGAAATATTTGCTCATACCCTTATGTTGCAGCCGCACAGGCAGATCTACCTGTGGATGACCCAGACGAATATTATCAATGTATGGGATTCCGGTAAGCCAGTTTCCGTTTATATTGTCACCATAACCCTGGACATCGTTCTGCCGCCCGGAAAAATTCCACATTAGATATCGCAAATACATCCAGCCCACCTGGTAATT
>JBBRRV010000051.1:0-17781 GCA_038246075.1 Bacteroidales bacterium | reverse complement strand
TGAATGAATAAATCATGTTCAGGAGCTGATTATAGTTGTTAAATTAGGCATTAGGCAATAGGCAATAGGCAATAGGCAATAGGCAATAGGATTGAAATTTAAAAGGCGCTCATGTTCCTAAAAGAAGCGATATTAGAAATCCAACTCCAGGCACTCTAGCGCACTCTAGCGCACTCCAGGCACTTCTTTAAGGCAATAGGATTGAAATTAAAAACGCGCTCACGATCCTAAAGGAAGCGATATTTGAAATCCAACTCCAGGCACTCTAGCGCACTCTAGCGCACTCTAGCGCACTTCTTTAAGGCAAATGGCTATAAAGAAAAACAAGTTGAATACCGTTTTGCGACATTCAACTTGTTTAACATCAACTTTAGTAATTATTTAGAAGCTACAGCCATTCATTTCATGAAATGATGCCATTCAGGTTATCGCTGTCTTTGTTCATCTCTATTACCATTACGCTTATTTTCCTTCTGAGCCTTTTTGTCACGTGATTCCTGCTGTGCTGGCTGCCCCTTAGATTGTCTTTCAGCCGGGCGTGCATTTTGTGCAGGCTGTTCGCTGCGCTGGTTATTTTCAGGGCGTGCATTTTGTACAGGCTGTTCATTACGCTGGCTGTTTGCAGGATTCACATTCCTTGCAGGCTGCTCATTACGCTGGTTGCTTGCAGGATTCACATTCCTTGCAGGCTGCTCATTGCGCTGGTTGTTTGCAGGGTTCACATTCCTTGCAGGCTGCTCATTGCGCTGGTTGTTTGCAGGATTCACATTCCTTGCAGGCTGCTCATTGCGCTGGTTGTTTGCAGGGTTCACATTCCTTGCAGGCTGCTCATTGCGCTGGTTGTTTGCAGGGTTCACGTTCCGTGCAGGCTGCTCATTGCGCTGGCTGTTTGCAGGATTCACATTTCTTGCAGGCTGGTCATTGCGCTGGGTGCTTTCCCTGCTGGCATTCCTTACAGGAGCTACATTATTGTTTCTGTTATTCTGTTGCTGATTGTCGTAGCGGGAGCTGTTTGATGAAGTCCTTTCGGAAACAGGTTTCACATCCTGCATTCTGGTAACCCTTGAAGGTGCAGGACGATTATCATTACTTCTGTCATTCCGCTCATTCCTTACATTTGGCCTGTATATCGTTAATTGGTTATTCCTGATGGATTGGCCTGGTCTGTCATTTTCGCGCACTGCTAATGGCCGTATGATAATGTTTGTGCGCCTTTGTACTTCATTTCTGTCAGGCCCGGTAGCATATCTGAAATGACGGCTGTGATCCTCTTGTGCATTGATGATCACGGTCGATCGGTTTATAATCGTATAGTTATTGGTCTGATTAATGTAATAACGGTTGATATCGTGACGGCAGAAATCCTGATCTCTCACAAATACCCATCTTTCACTGGGGACATAATAGTCGCGGCCGAACGTTACATTTATATTGATGCCGGGAGCCATTGGAGTCCATCCAAAATAGCCGTCAGCCCTTCTCCAGGTTACCCATGCAGGTCCCCATTCGTCATCAGGAACCCACATTGCACCATAATAGGGGTCTTCAAGCCAGCGGCCATAGTGGAACGGCGCCCAACCCCACACAAAATCTGAAACCCAGGTCCATCCATAATCGGTATATTCCCAGTGACCATCTGTAACATAAGGACTAAAGCCTTCATCTACATCGGGCAACCAAACATATCCATAATCCCGGTTCATCACCCAGGTGCCATATGGGCTGAGTTGGTCATAGAATAATTGAAAACTGTAATTGGATTGCTGAGCGCCGGCTTTTTCAGGCGATAGCCATAATCCCATATTGATGATCAAAAAGAGGATTGAGATTCTGACAAGTGTTTTCATGACTTTGATATTTAGGTTGCATGTTTGCTTCATGCTCGGTGATATATAACCAAACACCTTGCCATAGTCGCTGAAGTAAAAATAAATACACAAAAGTATTGGTTATCAATTGTATAGGGTTTGAAATAAAAAAGTGCGGCCACCCAAGCAACCGCACCTCATTCAGACGTCTTAAAAATTTATTTTTCCTTTTTCAACCACTGGTCAAGCCATCCAAAAAATTCGCGCTGCCAGAGCACACTGTTCTGTGGTTTTAATATCCAATGGTTTTCATTTGGGAAGAAGAGAAATTTAGCAGGTATGCCTCGCAATTTAGCTGCATTATAAGCACTCATTCCCTGTGTGTATGCAATCCGGAAATCATTACCACCATGCACAACCATGATCGGGGTATCCCAATCCTGAACAAAGAGATGTGGTGAATTGGCATACGACTTTTGAGCGATGGCATTGCTTTTATCCCAGAACGCTCCGCCAAGGTCATGGTTAACGAACCACATTTCTTCAGTTTCGAGGTATTGGCTTTCAAGGTTGAACATGCCATCATGGGCGATGAAGGCCTTGAATCTTTTCTGATGATGTCCTGCAAGCCAGAAAACAGAAAAACCGCCATAACTGGCACCCACGCATCCCAGACGATCTTTATCTACATAAGGTTCTGCAGCAAGGGTGTCGATAGCTGTCAGGTAATCAAGCATGTTCTGTCCGCCATAATCACCCGAAATCTGCTCGTTCCATTCTTTGCCGAAAGATGGCAAGCCACGGCGGTTAGGTGCTACAATGATATAGCCATTGGCCGCCATCAGCTGAAAATTCCACCGGTAGGAGAAGAACTGGCTGACCGTACTTTGAGGCCCACCTTCACAATACAATATGGCCGGGTATTTTTTTGCAGGGTCAAAATCGGGAGGGTAAATAACCCAGGTAAGCATTTTCTTGTTATCTGTGGTGGTAATCCAGCGGGCGACAACCTTAGCTGATTTCACCTGGCTCAGTATGTCCTTGTTTACAAAACTAAGCTGAACCTCAGTTTTTTCAGGATTGATGCGATATATTTCGGTCGGCATTGTCATGGACATTTTGAGTCCGATAACCTGGTTACCGGAAAGCACAATTGACTGGTAATCAAAATCACCTTTTGTGACCTGGGAAATCTCGTTTTGGGCAAGCGTAAGTTTGTATATCTGTTCTGTCCCTTTTGTGCCGCTGATAAAATAAAGCTGTTTGCCATCCTTTGTCCATTTGAAATTTCCGGCATTCTGGTCAAAATTTACAGAATAATCTTTGGCTTTCCCTGTAGGGAAATCATAGATCATGATCCTGTCCTTATCGGATTCGTATCCCGGGGTTTCCATGCTTCTCCATACGATCTTGGTTCCATCGGGAGAAAATACGGGATCCTGATCATATCCGGGCATCCCTTTGCTGATGTTCGTTGTTGTTTTATCTTTAAGGTTATAAATGTAGATGTCGGAATTGGTGCTTAAAGCATAATCCATTCCTTTTAATTTTTTACTGACATAAGCAAGCTTGGATCCATCGTTATTCCAGGCCAGCTGTTCCATGCCACCAAAAGGCGCCATTGGAGAATCGAAAGGTTCGCTGGCCATAATGTCAAGAGGTGTCCCTATTTTACCATCCTGGTAAGGTGCAATGAAAATATGGCTATAGGCATAATCGGACCAGCTGTCCCAGTGACGGTACATCAGATCCGTTTCGATGCGTGCATCTGCAAGCGGAAGATCAGGATAAATGTCCTTTACCGATTTTTCGAGTTTTACACGTTTCACGAACATAAGGTTCTTCAGGTCAGGTGAATAATCGAATCCGCTGATATCTTCGGCTGAATGGCTTATTTTTTTTGTGTTTTTCCCATCTGTGCCGGTCTCCCATATCTGCATGATGCCTGAGTCGGAGGCAAGATAACCGATTTTCTGGCCATCGGGCCTGTATGTTCCATTAAAAATGCTTCCGCTGCCACGGGTTAACGGTGTGGGGGTGCCACCAATTACAGGAAGTGTAAAAAGATTACGTTCGCCTTTGTTGTCTTCGAGTTTATAGGAGCTAACCCCATATAATATTGTCTTTCCGTCAGGTGAAACCTGGAGTTCACTGATGCGGTGTAATTTCCAGAGCAGTTCGGGCGTATAAAATTTCTGCGCATTGCAAAAACCGATTGATAAAATCGAAATAAAAATGATAGCTAAAATTTGCTTTTTCATGTAGGCCTGTTTTTATAAAAAAATAATTACCATATCGCAACAAATGTAGCAATAATAAACACTTTCCCTTGATGATTTATGGTCCGCCTGTTATTGTCCGGTAAATTTCTATGTTGTCCGCTTATGGCAATAAAAATATACGAACAAAAATTTATTTAGCTGAAGAACAAGATGATATAAATTTGGCATGTTTTTTAGTATGAATAAGTATCCATTTGTGTTTTCTGGCCTGTTACTGGCTTACTGTAAAAAACTTGGTTCAACTATGCTTCTTCATACAAACACGACTGTACAGCATCTGCGTGAAGACGGAATTTCCAGCATATTAAACGAAACCGACAATAAGTATCCCGAATCAGCCAGGGAGGCCGATGCTATCTTAGCATATCCGGCTCAGTCCAATACCTCCGGGAGAAACCGGCTGACCAGCCCTACCGATTTTATTTCCATGATGAGTCACGACCTGCGAGCCTATGTGAATGGGTTTGTAGGATTGACGAGTTTGCTGTTTAATACAAACATTAGAAAGGTATGGGTGGGGCTGAGCCTGGCAAACAGATCAGGCACCTGGATAAATATGAGGATATCCCGATGCTGATATTATCAACACCTGGTCAGAACTTGGTAACTCCCGAAAAGAGCTTTAGTGCTCACTTATTTAAATCTTTAAAAATGAGCGTAATCTTTAAAAATGTGCTGGAAGTCATGGCTTCGGAAACGGAAACGGGTATTCAGATTCCACTTACATCCTATCCTGCTCCTGTCATTAATGTGAAACTTGCCCAGCAAATTCCGCTCAGGATTTTAGTGGTTGAGGATAACCTGTTAAATCAGAAGTTGGTGGTTTTATTGCTGGCGCGGATGGGTTACATAGCCAAGGTCGCAAATAACGGTCTCATAGCATATGAACTTGCAAAACGTGAAACTTTCGACATCATTTTTATGGATGTTCAGATGCCTGAAATGAATGGTTTTGAAGCAACCCAGGCCATTCTGCTCGAAAATTTCAAGAACAGAGCCCCGCGCATCATAGCCATAACGGCTAACGTGATGCAGGGAGATCGGGAGAGATGCCTCCAGTCGGGTATGGTGGATTATCTTGCCAAACCGGTTAAAATTCATGAGATCCAGGAAATACTCGAAAGATGGTGTTGAAAATTGCATGGGTCATGAAACATGAACTATTGAAGTCTTTTAACGACTGTTTTTTATGCAAAAGCAGATATTAAAAATTAATAATATTTAATACATTGTTGTAGCTTTAATATATTTGTTTCTTCAACCGAATATTCTTATTTTTGTAGGGATGATTTATTTCAGCCACTCAAACTAAAGTATAACCCATAAATAATTTATCCCATGGACGAAACGATGAACAACATCATTCTGGTGCCTACAGATTTTTCTGAGGTATGCGAAAATGCAACAAAGCAAGCAGTTGAAGCAGCTAAATATCTGAAATACAAAATATTGTTGTTACATGTCATCGACAACGATACCATGGCCTACCTGAACAAGGAAAACCTGCCCATCGAGACCATAGAAAAAAAATTAAAGGCTATTGCAAATGATATTGTGGCTCCCAGTGGCATTGAGGTTGATTATCTTGCAAAGGAAGGGAGTATTTTTACAACCATTGGTAATGTAGCAAAAGAGAAGGGTGTAAGCCTCATCATGTTAGGAACACACGGTAAGGTTGGGATGCAGAAAATAACGGGCAGTTTTGCCATTAAGGTAGTTGCCAGTTCACCTGTTCCTGTTATTGTTGTTCAGAAACGTCCTTTCGCAAATGGTTATCACAATATCATTTTGCCCATTACCAGCGAAGCAGGACCATGGGAGAAGACACAGTGGGCCGTTTATATTGCCCGACAGTTTAATGCAAAAGTGCATTTATACACTCCTGCTGATGCCAGTTCAGGCGTGAAAGAAGCAGTGAAGACAATTGCCGGCTATCTGGCCAAGAATGAAGTTCAATTTACGAATGTTTCAGCAGAAAAGAGTCTGGGCTTGCATGATAGTGGCACTTTTACCAAAAACGTGATGGATTATGCCGCTTCAGTGAATGGCGACCTGATTATGATCATGACAAATCCTGATAAAAATCTGTCAACCTTTTTATTTGGCAGCTACGATGAGGGAATTATTTTTAATTTTTCAGAAATTCCAGTCATGTGCCTGAATCCAAGAACATTCAAATATTCGATATTATCATAATGGGCTGAACAGCCTTTTACCGAAAGAGCCCAGGCGATGCCAAGGGCTTTTTTTTTAGGACACAGTTGGGCTTTCTAATTTTATTCAGGCATTGGATGTTGGGTAGTTATTTATTTTCTATTTAAAATAGCAAAAGTAAAAGTTCAAAATTTGAAACTAACTGAATAATCTCGCTGGCGGAGCGGGTGAATACTTGCATCGAAACATGAAATTTAGTTTACAGATATGCTTACAATTCCTTAAGCTATATCAGGGAACAGGTAAGTCGAAAAGCCGTATATTTACCAAAATAAAAGCCGTTGCATAACCATGAACTTTTACGGAGCCCGCGATTATATCATGCATAAGCTAAAGAGCGAATTAGATCCGTTCTACTATTATCATAATGAGGTACATACAGAGGATGTTCATCGTGCTGTAGTATACCTGTCGGAAATTGAACACTTGTCAAAAGAAGAGCAAATACTGCTTGAAACTGCCGCCTATTATCACGATTCCGGGATACTTGTTAAATATCTCGGACATGAAGAAGAATCAGTGCTTATTGCCAGGGAGGTACTGCCCTCCTTCGGATACAGCGAACCGGATATAACGTTCATAAAAGATCTCATCATGGCTACGAGCGCTCAGGTACAGGTGGATACATTGCAAAAAAAGATTCTTTTTGATGCCGATCTCGATTACCTTGGCCGACCGGATTACTTCATTATAGCACAGCGCTTGCGCCTCGAGTGGAGTATTTTTGGTGAACAATTTTCGCTTAAGAACTGGTATATCTCTCAGGTAAAATTCCTTGAGAACCATGTATATCTCACTGATTCGGCCTTCAGGATGCGCAACAAGGGGAAGCAGGAAAACCTTAACCAGATTAAGGAATTACTTTTGCCATGACATTCCTCGAATTGTTTAAAGCTATTGATATCACATTGTCTTTTGTGATGATGTAGCCATTATCATACTGTGATGAAGATACCAGCATTTTACCATTTTTTAGCTGCAATACAACTGGAATCCGGCAAGGTTCCCGTCAGAAAAGCATAAAAATGAATGATCAATTACGAATTATAAACAGAACCTAACGTATAATCCATTAATGAATCAAATCAGAAAATACTGGAATGAGAAACCACTCCTGCTGATAATGCTGTCAGCGATCTTATTCCGCTTGATTTCAGTCCTCTTTTCCAAAGGATGGGGAATGCTTGATGACCATTTCCTGATCATTGAGCCTGCACAAGCCTGGGCCGAAGGCATTAATTTCGAAAACTGGCTTCCTGACGGCCATGGCGGCGGATCACAACCGGATGGACACAGTTTTCTTTATTCCGGAATTCATTACCTGCTGTTTTTATTGTGTGATTATCTGCATCTCACTGATCCCCAGGGTAAAATGTATCTGGTGCGGTTTCTGCATGCGGCATTCTCACTCATTACGGTTTATTATGGTTTTAAACTCACCGAGAAACTTTCAGGCAAGGAGGAGGCCAAACTTACCGGCTTATTGCTTGCCATTTTCTGGGCGATGCCCTTTGGCAGTGTCCGCAATCTTGTCGAAATAGTTTGCATCCCCTTTATGATGCTGGGATTGTGGTACATATACAGGGCCAAAGAAACAGCGCATGGATTGCGGCTATACCTGCTGGCCGGCCTTATCATGGGGCTGGGTTTTTCGATCCGTTTTCAGACAGCTGTATTTATTTCGGGTGTTGGATTGGTTATGCTCCTGACAAAGCAATGGAAACCACTGCTCTATTTTGCGATGGGTGTTATAATGTCCATTATAGCTGTTCAGGGTATCATTGATTACTTTGTGTGGGGTTATCCTTTTGCCGAAATGGGCGAATATATCCGCTATAACATACAGGCTGCACAGGATTATACAACCGGCCCCTGGTATCGTTACCTTGTTTTTCTTTCCTTACTGCTGATTCCCCCCATTAGTCTCTTCCTGTTTTTTGGTTTCTTCCGGGTGTGGAAAAAGTACCTTATCATTTTTCTTCCCGTATTGATATTTGTCGTTTTTCATTCGCTTTTTCCCAATAAGCAAGAGCGCTTCATATTGCCGGTTATTCCGTTTATTATCATGCTGGGCGTTATTGGCTGGACAGATTTTGTCGGCCAGTCGACCTTCTGGAAAAAACACCCTGGCTTATTGCGTGCTTGCTGGACTTTTTTCTGGGTCATTAACATTGCGGCCTTATTCATCGTATCGCCCATGTATTCTAAAAAAGCCCGTGTCGAAGCCATGGTATATCTTTCGCGTTACAAAGAGGTTAAGAATATATTATTAGAGGACAGCAACAGGACAGGTGTTGTTGTTATTCCCCAGTTTTATCTTCAACAATGGGTAAAAACTGAAGAAATATCTCAGAACAAGCCACCTGAGCTTTATGCCCAATGGATGCTTAGCGTTAATTCCAGCGAGTACCCCCGTTTTGTCATTTTTTATGGTGCCGAACTGCTGGAAGAAAGGGTGCAGAAGCTGAAAAAATTATTACCTGGACTTGTTTATGAAACGACTATTGAACCTGGTTTTATCGATGAAATTCTGTATCGTGCAAACCCGATAAATGCCAACCAGACCATTTATATATACAGGAATACCGTTTTAATACCTGCTAAAATCAATTCCGCGCTATGAACATGGAAGAGGCCAGTCGCAAAGTTGATGAACTGACGAAGGTTATCAACCATTACAATCACCTTTATTACGATCTGGCTGCACCAGTGATCAGCGACTACGAGTTTGATCAATTGTTGCAGCAGCTTATCGCTATTGAGCGTGAATTTCCCGATCTGTTGCATTCCGATTCACCAACACAGCGTGTCGGAGGTCAGGTGACCAAGGAATTTGTGTCGGTTGTGCATGCTTACCCAATGCTTTCCCTCGGAAATACTTATTCGGAGAATGAGCTGCGTGATTTCGACCAGCGCGTGCTGAAAATCCTGGATGCAGCATATGAATATGTGACCGAGCTCAAATTCGATGGTGTATCTATCAGCCTGCATTATGAAAATGGTTATTTTGTACGGGCTGTAACCCGCGGTGATGGCGTGCAGGGTGATGATGTAACGGCCAACGTCCGCACCATCAGGAGCGTTCCTTTGCACCTTTCGGGGCAGGGCTATCCGGGTTCACTGGAAGTGCGGGGAGAAATCGTAATGCCAAGGGCCGGATTTCAAAAACTGAACGACGACCGCGCTGAAGTAGGCGAAAGCACATTTGCCAATCCCCGTAACGCAACATCAGGAAGTCTCAAAACACAGGATTCGGCGGAAGTTGCCCGGCGTCCGCTCGACTGTTACGTTTATGCCCTGATGGGCTCGTCCATGCCTTTTGAGACACACTACGAAAGTCTTACTGCACTTAAGTCCTGGGGATTTAAAACCTCTCATATTGTGGCCAGATGTGCCACCATTGATGATGTTCTCGCATTTATTGAGCAGGTGGGTAATAAACGGACGGAACTACCCTTCGATATCGATGGCATTGTGCTTAAAGTGAACAACTATAAGCAACAGGAATTACTGGGCTATACTGCCAAATCACCGCGATGGTCCATATCTTTTAAATTCAAGGCAGAGCAGGCTATTACACGGTTGTTATCAATTTCATACCAGGTGGGACGAACAGGAGCCGTTACACCAGTGGCCAACCTGACCCCTGTGCTGCTGGCCGGAACTGTTGTCAAGCGGGCGTCGCTCCACAATGCTGATATCATCAGGGAACTTGATGTGCATATTGGTGATATGGTTAAGGTTGAAAAAGGAGGGGAGATCATTCCGAAAATCGTTGGTGTGGATATGAGCCGCAGACAGCCAGATTCTGTTGCACCGCAATTTATTCATAGTTGCCCTGAATGTGGAACGGCACTTATTCGCAGCGAAGGAGAATCGGCCCATTATTGCCCTAATGAGAACGGTTGCCCGCCTCAGATTAAGGGGCGTCTTGAGCATTTTATCAGTCGCCGTGCGATGAATATCGACAGTCTGGGCCAGGGTAAGATCGAAATTCTTTACGACAATGGTCTGGTAAATGATGTGGCAGATTTATACGATCTGACGGATTCAAATCTGCTGGGACTTGAGAAGGTGATCACTGCGGAAGCCGATGGGAAAGCGAAACGAATAAGTTTCAGAGAGAAAACTGTGCAGAATATTCTGTCCGGAGTCACAGCATCATTGAAGGTCCCTTTTCCGCGCGTGCTCTTTGCCATAGGGATCCGTTATGTAGGCGAAACAGTGGCCAGGAAGCTTGCGGCCCATTTCCATTCCATCAACATGATTATGGCAGCAGATTATACTGAGTTGATAGGTGTGGAGGAAATCGGAGATAAGATTGCGCAAAGTATATTGACTTTTTTTGCCGTGGAAAAGAATCAAAGGATTATTGATCGGCTGCGTATAGCCGGAGTTAAGTTAAATGATTCCGGCGACAAACCGGACAGACTGTCAGATAAGCTTTCTGGCAAAACATTTGTAGTGAGTGGTGTATTCGAACATTTTTCGCGCGACGAAATACGTAAAGCCGTTGAAGATCACGGGGGACGCAATTCAGGCTCTATTTCTTCCAAAACCGACTTTGTACTGTCCGGTGATCATATGGGTCCAGAAAAGCGTAAAAAAGCTGAACAACTTGGAATCCCAATCCTGGATGAAGCCGGTTTTTTAGAAATGATTCGCTGAAAACTGTCGTAAAGGCAGGGTTGTTCATGTTAAACCATTATATATGACCCGAGATCAGGTTGAACAAAAATTTGATGATTGCTGCACACTGGTACTGGCACACCGGCTAAATGAAGCATTTCAGGTACTCACTGAAATCGCAGATGAAGCCAGAATGGCCGATCTGAGCCTTCAGTTAGAAGAACTTAAGACCACCTACAGGAACCTGTTGAGCTATACATTTCGCGGAATACGCGACCCCCAGCGCAACAGGATATATCATTCACTGCTGGTTGATATTCTCGAACTTGCAGATGTCATGAAGCAGAAAGCCTTTGTATATTCCGGCACGCGCACCCAATTGCTGAAACGTGAGGTGGAGAAAGTGATTGAAACGGCCAGGGATGAGGCTACGCGCAACATCAACGAGATAGCCTTTCAACAGGAACTCTCAGATTCTCTTTTTGGAATATCATCAGCTCAAAGCGGGATATCTTCAGAGGAAAAGGTGCTCATTCCGCCACGTGTATTTAATTTTGTCTGGCTTAGCGATAAGTATACCGAAGACGATCTCAACCTGATCCAGACCATCAGAAAATCAGGGAGCCTCCCATGGCATCAGAAGAGCCTTGTGGTTAGTGCTGTTACGCTAAGTGTACTGGGCTGTTTCGACGAAGAGAAGTTTCTTTTATTGGCAGATTTCTATGATGACAGGGAACCCGGCACCTGGCAACGTGCTTTTACAGGTCTGGTCTTAGCGCTGTATCACTATAACGGTCGTCTGAAATTGTATCCCAGGATCATGGAGCGTTTAGAAGCCTATGGCGCCGACGACCGTTTCGGCCAGGATATGGAGCGACTCTTTATCCAGGTAATCAAGGCAAAGGGTACTGAAAAGGTGACGCAGAAATTCAGGGAAGAGATTATGCCTGATATGGCCAAAATTGAAACAAAGCTCAAAGAAAAGCTTGATCTTGATAATATCCTGCCGGAAAATTACATGGAAGACAAAAATCCAAACTGGGAGCATTTGTTTTCTGATTCTCCGGGATTGCTCGAGAAGATCGAGCAGATGTCGGAGCTGCAGATGGACGGTCACGACCTTTTTATGGGCACTTTCTCCATGCTGAAACATTTTGATTTCTTCAATGAAATTTCCAACTGGTTCCTGCCATTTTACAGAGACAATGAAGCGCTGGCTGCCGCCCTGCCACCAGAGGAAGAATTTGAACGTGATGCATTCCTGGATGGTCTGGATAATGCTTTTTACATGTGCGATTCCGATAAATACTCTTTTGGTCTGAACATTAGATTTCTCCCGGTCGAACAAAGAAAATTCATGGCCGGAATGTTCGGCATGGAAGCCGGAAGCCTGAAAGATATATCAGAGGAGGAAAAGTTACTGAATAAGCCTGAAAGTGAGGCGCATGCATTTACTCAATACATCCAGGACCTATATCGCTTCTTTAAAATTCATCCTTTCCGCTTTGAGTTCGGTGATATTTTTAAATCATCCTGGAACATACAGAAATATGCATTTTTTAACCTGACAGTGCCGTTTCCTGCCATCAAACGCAGATTGGGAGAATTCCTTTTCGAGCAGGAGTATTTTGACCATGCGCTTGACATCTTCAGGTATTTACTGGACAAGCAGGAAGCCAGCGACCAGGATATTTACGAGAAGATTGCCTATTGTTATCAACGCAAGGGCAATTTTAAGGAAGCACTCGGATTTTATCTCAAGGCAGAACTTTATGGTACCAACCGGATGTGGAATATCAAAAAGATCATTTACTGTTATCGTACTTTGAAAGATGCCACAAAAGCACTCGAATGGTGCCTGGAAGCAGCCCGGATAGATCCATCAGATATTTATATTCATACCCAGGCTGGCAATAGTAATCTTGATTTACTGGCCTATGACAAGGCACTTGAACATTATTTCAAAGTTGAATTCCTGGCGCCCGACAATAAAAAAGTGCTTCGCCCGATAGCCTGGTGTGCATTCACAACAGGGAAACTGGAAATTGCAGGCAATTATTCCGATGCCATTCTGGCGGCCGACCCGGGTGCTCATGATTATATCAATGCCGGACACCTTGCTTTGTGCCGTGGCGACAAACCCCAGGCCATCGCATGGTATAAAAAAAGCCTTGAATTACATGAAATCACGTTCGAAAAGTTCCTTTCTGTTTATTCGCACGACAAGCCCTTTTTATTGCAAAATGGCGCTGAAGAGGAAGAAATCCCGCTGTTACTCGATTTTTTGCGTGAGATCGCATTAACCTAAATCACTACCACCATTAAATGATGGCTCATACAGGTGCTAATTTGAAAATTTGAAATATATGGAATTAGATTGATGGGATTGATGGGATTGATGGGATTGATAAGATTGATGGGATTGATGAGATTGATGTGATTGATGAGAGTGGTGAGATTGATGTAGACCGAAATAGCTGGAAATACATAGATATACATTGAAGTAAATAAAAATATTTGTTACCAATAAATCTCACGTTAACCTTTCTCGTTTAACCTTTCTCCTTTATTTTGCCCGGTTGATGATGAGTTTCTGCTGGGCAACACCCGAATTTTTCAAGCGGATCTTAAGGAAGTAGATGCCATTGGGTATTTCGTTAACTGGCAATAGATATCTTGTTCCTTTCGGATAGGCCTGCAGGAGCTTGTGCCCCAGGATATCAGTCATGCAGATTTCCGTCAGGGTATGGCTGCTTTCTATCATTGCAGTTTCGCCCGTTACCGGATTTGGGAATACTTTCAGCCAGGCACTGTTTGGTTCATCTACGGAATTTACTTTGCTGCTGTTGAGTTGAACATCAAGCCGCACAGTATTTTTGTCTGAAACGGAAATATTTGAAAATGTTTTGGGCGTATATCCTAAAGCCGAAAATGTAAAAGTATAATTTCCTGCTTTAAGCAAACGGTGGTAATCCCCAACCGGAAGATTGGCGTAAACCTGTGCACTATCAATATCGTGACCGGCGATAAAAACGCTGGCAAACAAAGGCGAGCCAGTAGCCGAATCGGTGACTATTCCCCGGATTCCATAAAGGCTCTGCTCCATATAATTGAGCAACGAACGATAATTGTAATTCCAATAGTTGATAAGTTGTTCAGCTGGGAGCAGCTTTTCAAATGACAGTTCAATGGTACATTCCCTGTCGTGTTGAAAATAAGTCATATAATCCTGGCGACCGCCGTTTACCTCGTACCATGCATAACCGTCCGTTATCCCATTGTTTACGTCAATCATATAGCCCGTTGGGCTATTTGCATGAACAGTATCGGCATATTCGCGGCACACATAGTTCCACCAGCTATTATCAGCATGAGGCCTGGCCCAGGTGTCCCATGGATAGTTTACAACTTCTGCACCTCCATGAAAGTTGCACGACATGTTTATGTGGTGCGTCGAAGCAAAATCCATCGCTGCGATCGTTTCAGGCTGCCATGTATTTCCATCAGGATGTGGTCCGTACTGAGGATCGGGGAAATTTCTGTTCAGGTCAACACTATTGGCGTTGTCACGTGTGGCTCCGTTTACGGTATTGTTTCCACCGTGGAAGGTTCCGTCAGGGTTGGCCAGCGGGTTGATGTAAATCTCCATATTATTCACCATATTAAAGATACGGTTGGACTTTCCGTAATTTGACAGCAGATAGTCAATCAGGTGCAACATGGTTGGATAGCCCGTGATTTCGTCGCCATGCATGGAGGAAACGTACATGAATTCGGGCTTGTCCTGGTCCAAACCAACATTACTGCTGATTTTCGCTGCCAGAATCTTGCGACCGCTTGGCAAAACAGCTATTGTAATGATCTGGCAGATATCGGGGTGATCAGCCTGGAACTGGAACATAATGGTTTCGTAAGCTGAATAATCAGGGTAGTAATTCCATTCGAGTGCCAGGGCCGGGATATCAGAAACTTTGACCTGAAGCAATTCAGAAGGATGCGGGAGAAGCGTATATTTTATGCCCGTACCGGCAAAGGCAGTAAATTCAGATTTGTTGGCATAAGCCCATACAGTTGATCCTTTGACGTTATCAATAGAGATGATCTTCGTAAGGGCATGAATAGAATGGATTTCAGTAATTTCAAAAGAGAAATATACTTCTCCGTATTTTTGAAGCATATCAGCTGCGTTCTCAGGTTGTTGGGCGCAAAGGTTCCCGACGAGTAAAGCGCAAATGAGCAGTATCGAAAAGCGTTTCATCCTGATGTTAAGCGATAATTTACCGGTTTGGGTTTTCGGATTAAAAGCGTCAATTATTTAAATGCTGCATGATGGCATTTAACTGGCTGTATATATTCTTGTCAACTTTTACGAGGGGAAGACGTAAATGATTGGCAACAATGCCTCTGATTTCGAGTGCTGCCTTGATGCCGGCAGGACTGCCATCGGCAAAGAGCATCATGGTAAATTCCATTAACCTGAAATGAATTTCCCGCGCTTTTTTGACATCTCCTTTTAAACCTAATTGAACCATTTCCGAAAACTCTTTTGGAAACGCATTGGCTGTTACAGAGATAACGCCATCAGCACCAAGCGCCAGCAAAGGCAAAGTCAGCAGGTCATCGCCAGAGATAACAAGGAAGTCTTTCGGCCGCTTTTCGAGGATGGTCATAATTTGCTCCATATTCCCGGATGCTTCTTTTACGCCGATAATATTCGAGAATTCGTTTGCAAGCATAAGTGTCGTTTCAGCTTTCATATTCATGCTTGTGCGACCCGGTACATTGTATAGGATGATCGGCAGAGGGCTTGCAGCGGCTATATTCTTATAATGCAGGTAAATTCCCTTTTGCTGCGGCTTATTATAATACGGTACTACCGATAGGATGGCATCTACTCCATCCAAGGAGGTGGTGCGCAGGATATTGATGATTTCCTGTGTATTATTACCACCAACACCCAAAACTACCGGAACACGCTTGTTGGTTATTTCAACGACAAACTGCGCTACAGCGCCCTTTTCTTCTTTGGAAAGTGTAGCAGATTCCCCTGTTGTTCCCAGCACAACAAGGTAATTTACGCCATTTGTAATAGTGTGTTCCACCAATTTTTCCAGTGATCCAAAGTCAATGGAACTTTGTTTATGAAAAGGGGTAACTAGCGCGACACCGGTGCCTTTAAATCTGTTGTCCATCAGGTTCCTGATTTAACATGTTAAGATAATGATCGATTTGTAAAATATATTCATCAAGACTTGTCAACTCAGAAGTCTTGATCATCACGTCGTAATAGGCCGTATGTGTTTCTTCATATTGCCCGACTTTAAGCGATGCTGCCGACAATGCGGCGATATACTGGAGCGGGAAGTAGTCCGCCATACTCAGGTCGAGAAGCAAATCGAATTTTTCGCCCATGAATTCCTTAACAAAACCGTTGGTAGGTTTCTGCGACCAGTCCAGGTCTTTCTTAGTGATGATATCCTGCGAGAGTTTTGGGATAAAATAATGTGGAATATTTTTAGTATTGGTGTAACAGATCAGGCGCACTTTTTTCTGCTGCTCATTGAGCGACTTGACGAAGGTTTCAACAGTATTGTAGGTAGCTTCGTCAGCAAGATAGTACAGCAGTCCGATGCTTTTTGCATCGCTGATTCTGCAGTTTTTTCGCTGCCGGTTTTGACGTGCTAATTCCTTGCCTAAGGCAAGTTGACCGGTCCTTAGGAATATATTGGTAATAAAATTCAAAGCCTTAACAAATTAACGGAAACATTATAAAATTATTAAAACATGGGGTAAAGGGGATAAATGTAAGCAAGAAAACCTGACAAACGGGCATAAAAATTCATAAATGATCTGGTCATTCTTAATCCGGTTGATTCTTGCAGTGCGATGGCTGTCATTTTTCCTCTTGCATGCAGTTCATGATTTCTCCGATATACATCCGGTGATAATCAGCCAAAGGATAATTTTTGTTGATCGCTGGATCCAAAAAATGTTCAGGCTTGATATCTGTAAAATAAAGCTTCCGGCATTCAAGCACCAAGCGGGCTTGTTCAAAATACACACTTCCGTTTGGCGATGCCAGGGGGGTAAAGCCCGTGGCAGCCATCTTATCTGTATCACGGCCTGAGTTGGCCCCGCAAAAATTGAGCGCCTTGCGGTATTTTCTGTCGAAAAATGTAGCCGTAAAAAAATTGGATTCCTCTATGAACTGATAGGTATACCGCACAGGTCTGACAAAACAAAAAATGACGGGTTTATTCCATAAGATTCCAAAACCACCCCAACTAGCCGTCATTGTATTAAACGCTTGAAGGTTGCCAGCCGTAATCAGCATCCATTCCTTGTCAATGAGTTGAAACGGGTTATCATTAATCAGCGTTGGGCTGACATTTATAAAGGATTTATTATTCATGTTTTATTATTTATTTTTTATGGGTCACATGGAATTACGCATATCTTAATTTTATTTACAAGGGTATTCGCGAGCTAAAGCTGGCCGGAATGGAAATAATACCATCTTCAATTGGTGATTTATTCAACCATGGCTATTTCATGGATATTTTTTTTACATGCACAAGGTTAAGCAGATTCATGGGGTTACAGCCCAAACCATGAATGTTCTTTCTGGTAAAGCGCAGCACCTGGTCGTAATACAAGACGATCACCGGCGATTCTTCCATCATCAGCCCGTCCATTTGCCGGTAATATTCAAATCGGCGTGCTTCGTTTGTTTCCTGACGGGCTTTTTCGAAAAGCCTGTCAAATCCGGCATTTGAAAAGTGCGTATTATTTGGTCCGCCAGGGCAAAAATTTCCGGAATAAAAGAGTGACAGATAATTCTCAGCATC
>JBBRRV010000050.1:0-18009 GCA_038246075.1 Bacteroidales bacterium | reverse complement strand
CTGCTGTTGCTGTTTTTGCTGTTCCTGTTGTTTCTGCTGTTGCTTCTCGTTCTTCTGCTGGTTTTTATTTTGCTGTTTTTTTTGCGATGACTGTTGCTTTAACTTCGATAAGGCATAAGCCAGATTATAGCGTGTATCGTTATCCTTGGGATTGATCCTCAGGGATTGTTTATAAGCTTCTATACTTTCCTTATACTTCTTACTTTCAAATAAGGAGTTCCCCAGGTTGTGAAAAACCCTGGCTTTATCGGACCCATCAAGTATCGATTGGCTTAGTTTCTGGTAAGCTGCTGCAGACTCTGTAAAATTATTCTCTTTATACAAAGCATTTCCCAGGTTATAGTTACCTTTCACGGATGTGGAATCATAAGAGATGGCTTTGCGGTAATCAATTTCAGCATCTTTATATTTCGCTGCTTCATAGTTATTATTTCCCCGGCGTAAAAATTTCGACACCTTCTGCGCTTCTGCCCGAAAAGCAAAACACACAAGCGTAACGAAAATTCCCGCTATTATTGTTCTGTTCATTGGATTGGTGGCGTTTTAGGTCCGAAAATTCTGATCCGCTCTGTCCATTTCCCCTTGCGTTCAAAGATGAAAACTTCAATGAGCAAAAATAACAAAGCAATGAACAGGAATAACTGGTAGCGGTCCTCATAGTCTGAGAATATCTGGCTGTCGTATTCACTCTTCTGCATCTTGTTTACTTCATCAAATACTTCCTTGAGTCCGGCCTGTGTATTGTTGGCACGGACAAATATTCCGTTTCCTGCATTGGCAATATCCTGCAGCATTTTCTCGTCGAGGCGGGTAATAATCGTGTTGCCTTCGAGGTCTTTTTTATACCCTATCTGAATACCGGCATTGTAGATGGGAATTGGCGCCCCCTCCGGTAATCCCATACCGATAGTATAAACAGCAATGCTTTTGGCAGCCGCTTCGCGTGCCTTGGCAATTGCATCATCTTCGTGGTTTTCACCATCAGTAATCAGGATGATGGCTTTGCTTTGCTTGCTCGCTCCGAAGCTCTGAATGCTCTGGTCAATAGCTTCTCCAATGGCAGTGCCCTGCACTGCTATTTGTCCGGGGTTGATGGTGGAGAGAAATAACTTGGCAGCAGCGTAATCGGTGGTAATGGGCATTTGGGTATACGCTTTCCCGGCAAAAACAATAAGACCGATCCTGTCATTTTCAAGATTATCAATCAGTTTGGAGATGGCTTGTTTTGCCCTTTCCAGTCGGTTAGGCTTTATATCCTGTGCCAGCATGCTATTGGATACATCCAGGGCTATGACAATGTCGATCCCTTTGCGCTTGATCTTCTCAAGTTTGGAACCGGTTTGCGGATCCGCCAGTGCAATAATGAGGCTGGTATAGGCGAGCACGAGCATGGTGAATTTCCAGAACGGACGGCTTGCAGATGCATCAGGCATCAGCCGCCTTATATTTCCTGAACGGCCAAACTCAGCCATTGCCCGCTTCTTCCAACGGCTCATCATCCAGAACAATACCATAAAAAAAGGTATGGCCAGCAGTCCAATGAAATAATATATATGGGCAAATCTTAGCATGCTTTTAGAACTTAATCCTGTAAAAAAAAGTTAAGGATTGGAACGAAAATAGGTCTGGCGCAAAATGATTTCTGCGCATAACAGGATGAGCGCCAGAATTACCAGCGCGAAGAATTCTTCTTTCTTACGCTTGAATTCGGTGACATCTATTTTCGACTTTTCCAGTTTGTCAATTTCCTTGTAAATATTCTCAAGTTTACTTTTATTGGTTGCCCTGAAGTATTTCCCGTTGGTCATCTCCGAGATTTGCTTGAGCAACGGTTCGTCAATCTTAACTTCTATGTTCTGATACTGAATGCCGAACGGGGTTTCGAAAGGGTAAGGTGCCAGTCCCATGGTGCCTATACCAACAGTATAGATCCGGATGCCGTATAATTGGGCAATTTCAGCCGCCGAAAGTGGGTCGAGGGCTCCCATGTTGTTCACGCCATCTGTAAGTAAAATGATGACTTTGCTCGCCGTTTTGCTCTCCTTTAGCCTGCTGACTGCCGTTGCCAGTCCATCACCAATCGCAGTGCCATCATCGATCATTCCGGGTTTAATTTCATTGAACAGGTTGATGAGTACAGCATGGTCGGTCGTCAGGGGGCATTGTGTAAAGCTTTCACCGCTGAAAATGACAAGACCAATACGATCGTTAGGTCGCCCGCTGATAAATGCAGTTCCTACTTCTTTGGCTGCTTCGATGCGGTTTGGTTTAAAGTCTTCGGCCAGCATGCTTCCGGAAATATCGGTAGCCATGATGATATCAATTCCTTCGGTACTGATGTCCTGCCGGCTGATGTTCGATTGAGGTCTTGCAAATGCCACGATAATGATGGCAATGGTGAGCAAGCGCAAAGCAATCATGAGTGGTCTGAGTCTCAGTTTCAGGCTGGGCTTTCCGCCCGCAAAAGATTCCATCGCAGGCATTGACAATTCTGCATTGCTTCTGCCTCCCCTGAACCAATACCATATTGCTGTAGCAGGAATTACCAGCAACAGGTAGAAATATTCGGGATCAGCAAAATGGTAGTGCAGGAACATCAGGCCTTAAGTTTTGATTCGGTTTCCGGTTTAGCTTCATGCTGTCCTGGTGCCGGTAACACAGGAATAGTTTCTTTGACAAATTCAACGGCGTTTTGCAGGCTAAGTTCATTTTCAGCTGCCATCGGCTGGGCCTTGGCAAATTTGGCAAGATCGGCGGTAAGCAGTATTTGCTTTAATCTGTCAAGCAATTTAGCACCACCATTTTTATCGGCAAATGCCATCAGAATTTCATCGGTTGTCATTTCAACAGCTGCAATGCCAAATTGTTCCCCGATATATAACCTTAAGATATCTGTAAGATTGGAATAATATTCTTTTATGCGTCCGCTCTGCCAAATCTTGCGCTTTCTGAGTTCTTCCAGCGATTCCAGGGCCAGCTGGTAAGCGGGTAGTTTGGGTTTCCGCGGAAGCGTAATAAAAGGCAGATTATTTTTCCTTTGTCGCAGGTAATACCACAAGAGGGCTATGACTGCGGCTAAAACAAGCGCAGCAAGCAGCCAGGGTATCATTTCGGCAAAAGTGAACGGTGCTGCCATCGGACCCTTGATGTCCCTTATGGCCCGTGTAGTATCAACCTTTACGGTTTGCACCTTGAAAGCAATGGCTTGCGAGAAGGCATGCAGCATAGCTGTGTCGCTCCCAAAACGGTAAATGATATGGACAGGAGGTATGGTCTGATACCCGCTGTCGAAAGAAGTGATTGTGAGCCGCTGGCTGTAATGAACATAGTCACCCTGCACAGTTGTGTCAACAGGTGTTTTGCCCACAATTTCGATGTGGCTTGAGAGGGAATCCTTCAGCAATGGCCATATCACCTTCGCACTTTTGGGAACGGTGAGGTCAAGGTGAAGCCAAACCTGCTGGCCGATGGCAATGGCTGCAGTATCTACTTTGGCTGTAGCCTGCACGGTCTGGGATATCACAGGAGAGGTAAGGCTCATGATGAGCAATACCAAAACCAGCAATGATTGGCTCAGGTAGCCTTTAATGAAGCGCATCAGGTTTATGGTTATATAATTTATCAAATAATAACTCTTTCGCATATCCATCCGGGCTCAGCGTTTAGCCCCTCTTTGCTTGAAAAGGTTCATGATGGGCCTTACGTAATCCTGGTCGGTGGCTATGCGTGCCGAATCAACACCGCTGCGGGTAAAGGCAGACCTTATAGCCCTTTCATGTTCAATCCACCACTTTTGGTATTTCATGCGTAATGCAGTATCGGAGGTATCTATCCATTTTTTCTCACCGGTTTCTCTGTCGAGTATTCTGACCAGTCCGATATCGGGAAGTTCGGTTTCCCGCTGGTCATATATTTGTACCGCAACAACATCATGTTTGTTACTTGCTATGCGCAAAGCATCTTCGAAACGCTGGTCCAGGAAGTCAGAAATCACAAAGGCTGTACATCTCTTTTTGATAATGTTGGTAAGGTAGCGAAGCGCTTCGGCAATATTGGTGCGCTGGCTTTCGGCCTTGAAATCGATCAGTTCGCGGATGATGCGCAGGATGTGCGATGTACCTTTCTTTGGCGGGATAAATTTCTCAACCTTGTCGCTAAAAAAGATGACCCCAACCTTATCGTTATTCTGTATGGCCGAAAAAGCCAGAACAGCAGCAATTTCGGTCATCTGTTCCTCTTTCAGCTGACGGCCGGTACCAAAGTCGTTTGAGCCGCTGACATCTATCAGCAGCATGACGGTGAGTTCGCGTTCCTCGTCGAAGATCTTGATATAGGGATGATTAAAACGGGCTGTAACATTCCAGTCGATGTTGCGGATGTCGTCACCGTATTGGTACTCGCGCACTTCACTAAAAGCCATGCCACGACCTTTAAAGGCACTATGGTATTGTCCCGAGAAAACCTGTTGCGACAACCCCCGGGTTTTAATTTCAATCTTGCGGACTTTTTTAAGTATATCCGATGTTTCCACTTATTTTACTTTTAGCTAACTAAAATGCATGTATATGATAAACAATTATTTATATTTTAAAAATAAATTCCAAGTTCCAAGTCCCAAAATCCAAAATCCAAAATCCAAATTCCAAGTCCCAAATTCCAAGGACCAATAAATTTTGATGCTTGGGCGAAATATTTCTATGTATTTCTATGTATTTCTATGTATTTCAATGTATTTCTAAGTATTTCAATGTACTTCTATGTACTTCAATCTACTTCAATCCCATCAATCCCATCAATCTCATCAATCTCATCAATCTCCTCAATCTCATCAATCCCATCAATCCCATCAATCCCATCAATCCTAGGGAACTTCTACGGTGTTAAGAATTTCGTTGATGATATTTTCCGTTGTAATTTGTTCGGCTTCGGCTTCATAGGTGAGACCTATACGGTGGCGCATGACATCCAGGGCAACGGCACGCACATCTTCGGGTATCACATAGCCACGGCGCTTGATGAAGGCATAGGCTTTGGATGCAAGCGCCAGGTTAATGGAGGCACGCGGTGAAGCACCAAAGGATATAAGGTTCTCAAATTTCTTGAGTTTATATTCGGCAGGGAATCGGGAAGCAAAGACGATGTCGGTGATGTAATTTTCTATTTTCTCATCCAGGTAAACCTCGCGCACGATGTTCCGGGCCTTGGAAATATCTTCCGGCTTAATAATGGGTTGTATGATCACGTTCTCCTGGGCGATGTTCTGGCGCATGATCAGTTTTTCTTCCGCCTTCTGAGGGTAGGTTATCACCACCTTCAGCATAAAGCGGTCAACCTGTGCTTCGGGGAGCGGGTAAGTGCCTTCCTGTTCGATTGGATTTTGAGTGGCAAGCACCAAAAAAGGTTCAGGAAGTTTAAAGGTTTGGTCACCAATGGTAACCTGCCGCTCCTGCATGGCTTCCAGCAGGGCGCTTTGCACCTTGGCCGGTGAACGGTTTATTTCATCAGCCAAAATAAAATTGGCAAAAATAGGACCTTTTCTGACCACAAATTCTTCCTTCTTCTGGCTGTAGATCAGCGTACCGATAAGGTCGGCAGGGAGCAGGTCGGGTGTGAACTGTATACGGCTGAATTTTGCATCGATAATACTGGCGAGCGATTTGATGGCCAGTGTTTTTGCAAGCCCGGGAACACCTTCGAGCAAAATATGACCATTGGTGAGCAGCCCGATGAGCAGGCGCTCGATCATTTGCTTTTGCCCGACAATCACTTTGTGCATTTCGATGGTCAGAAGGTCCACAAACGCACTCTCACGCTGTATGCGGTCATTCAGTTCCTTGATATCATTTTCTACCATGGCTTAAATTAATTTTATGTGGCAAAAGTAGCGATTGGTAATAGTTTCAGAAGCAAACCCGTTGTTAAAAAATGTTAAATGGGTTTGCCAAAAAAAGTTAAGAATAGTTTATTGGCACATTTCGCTGGCTGCAAAGTTGTTTATGTTGAGACAAATATAAGAAAATCACTGTTTATCAGCCGAACGAATTGTAAAACGATTAGGATATAAAAAAGAAGACCCCCGGTATATCATTTCCGGAGGTCTTCAGTTTTCAAGCGTTAACTTATGTAAAGGTTAATCTTTTCAGAATGACCGGTACATTTTTAAATTAGGGGAGAATTGCAATTGAGTTATCCAGCAATGCATTGGTATATGACGTATTGTGAATACCTAAACTGTTGTCTCTCAGGCATAGCTGGAAGTTGATGATAGCACCCAGCTGAGCATTGGTCAAAGTAAGTTTTGGTAATGCGGTATTGATGTCTTTCTGTGCCTGTGTCCATGAACTTGAAGGACTAGGATTCTGGAATGTGCCACCAGGGTTATTGGCTATGCCGGTTGGGTTGCTGTAAGGATCATAAAGGTTCAGGTAACCATCATAATTGTTGGTGGTGAGGCCAAACCAAAGATTTGATGTAGCATCTGGATTCCTGCTCATGATTTCAACTGCGCCGATTTTCAGTTTAGCTGCAAGGTTGTTAAGTTTTGTCATAACATTAGCACGGGTATCTTTGAATTTTGAAGAATTGGCATCCAACACTGCTGTGCTGTGGCAACCTGCAACGTTACATCCGGCAAAGTTTCCTTTGGCAATGAAGGTATGTCCGCCTGCTGATCCGTTCATGGCAGCCATGTGGCAATTCTGGCATGCTGCTGCTGCAGTATGTACTGAATTGGTATAAGCTGCGCCTGGAAATTCTACACCACCCTTGCCAGCATATATGGCACCTGATGCACCATAGTGAATGCCGGTCCGGTAACTTGGTTTAACTATGTTTAAAGCTGCAGCCTGGGCAGCATCATAAATTACTGTTGCAGGGCTGGTGACCAAAGCTGCATAATCAAGTACATTACCATCGGTAGCTTTTGTGATTGGGCGAGGCTGATGACAAGTGACGCATAAGTTGCCGATGTGTTCGTCAGCAGCAAGATCAATGGTTTTTGTACCACCCCACATGGTCATGGCAACAGCCTTAACCGTTGTCAATTTTGGTAAATCAGCTGCAGTGTAAGTTGAATGAATACTGTTGTGACAGGTTGAGCAGTTGATGTCACCAATTGTTTTTGACAGGTCAGAAACAGTATATCCATTCACATATTTGCCAGTAGCAGCATTCAGTGTGAAAGTAGAGGGTGCACTGGTAGTAACAACAAATTTAAAGCCTTCTGATTCATGGCAGGGAGCGCAATCACCTCTGCCGGCTTCATCGAAAGCGGCTAAACCAAATGCGTGTTTAGCATGTTCATATTGAACGGCAATGGCTTCAATGCTGGCAGGGCTATGGCATGTGATGCAGCCTGCAGTGCCATCCTTACCATCTTTGCCATTGGATCCGTTGGTACCATTAGTACCATCTTTTCCGGCAAGTCCTTGGGGACCTTCTTTTGTACAACCTGTCAGCATTACACTGGATCCTGCGATCAGCAGACCCATTGCAAATACCATGAGGTAAATTGTTCTTTTCATAGGTTTTTTGTTTTTAGTGATGATTTTTAAGTTTGTTATTTTGTTTGTTGTTGTTGTTGTTGTTTGCTTCTGTTTCTTCTGTTTCTTCTGCTGCCGAATACGGATAAAACCCCTGTTTTTCACAGGTTCATCAGGTCACAAATTTTGTTAAAAAAAGCAATGAAAACACATATGTGCCGCTGAGATTTGTCTGGTTATTTTTTGAGTGATATCAATAATACATTGATATATATCAATCAATTATTGATATATGAATATAATTAAATATATCTATGCTGATGCGATATGTCTGACAGCGTATAATATCATTGCAAAACTGCCTTTGTATGGCGCTGGGGAATGCAATAAGTTACAACACAAAGTATAAACAAAACATAAAACATTAAACATGACTGAAGGGAACTTTGGACCTTAGAAATCGATCAGAAGACAATCAAAATAATTCCTGAGTTGTTCTGAACGTTTTCGTCGGAGATGGTTGAAGCAGGAATGAAGGATTAAGGTTACTGCGTAAAACACACATGTGAAAAACAGCTGTGGTCTTATGAACTGAAAGACGGGAAGCCTGAACATTTACAGGTTTCCCGTCTTTCAATCCCACTGTGAGCAGACATAAGAAAAAAAAATTTAACTTCATTGCAACTCATCGACCAAGTCTTCGTAAAGTTAATTTATCACGTTATTCTTTTATAGCAGTTTCTTCATTTTCGGGTTCTTCCGTTTTCACCGGAAGCGACTTTTTCTTGATCATGAAGAGTTGCACCATGGTATATACATAATGTCCCCAGACACCTGAGAGCATGATGATAAGCGTTATAATCATCCATAGCGGGGCTATGGGTGTCCATAGTTCCCTTGTAGGCCGCTCGGCATTCTTCAGGTGTTTTGGCACTCCCCAATTAATACTGGCATGTGCCGTGATATTCCCATAGAGATCATTCTCTTCAATCTGGGCAATCACCTTAAGATTACCGGCAGCATCGCCGATGATGTCCTTTGGGAATTCGGCAGAACCCGAGCCAAGTGAATCCAGCGTGATCTCTGCAATCTTTAATAAACTGAGCATGCGGGGCACATAAACCAGAACTGTCTGTTTCCCGAGCGGCTGCTCTTTGCCATCTGCTTCCAGCTGAAAAGCGGTCACTTTTACAAAACGCAGAGAATCCTGATCATAAAAGGTAACGATCAGCCTGCCGGGCTTAATTCCGGCTTCACCTGCACTGGCTTCATATTTGGAAGCTCCTGCATATTCAGCTTTAAAACCTATCATTCCCTCAGGGCTGCGGAAATAGCTGTTTTTTGCGGGTACCTTTAAAATGGCAACACCGTCAGTGCCGGTCTTGACCTGGCCTATAATTTGTGCAGCATCTTTGCCGGCGACTGAGAATATAACCACTGCATTCATCAGGTTCATGTTCCAGTCATCGTGTCGCACCGTGATCTGCGATTTTAACACAATGCTGTCCGCAGAATTACTTGTGCAGGTAAAAGTCATGATGGTTTTTGCAGGGCCGGTGGTATCTGCTTTGTTCTGGGCAAAACCAGGCGCAAAACCTGCAGTGATCAAAATAATAAGGAGTATGTTCCTGAATCTTTTCATATTAAAGGTGATAAAAGTTATGCGATAGTTTATACCTGTTCATTCATATCATTGGAAATGCTAGAGTCCGAGATCGAGGTCATTAGGACCAATACGTTCTTCAGATACTTCTGAAACCTGGACAACAGGGATCACTTTTGAAGCCAGCGTAAAGAGCAGGCAAAACATGGCTACACCGGCGGCTGTCAGCGACCACTCTACCCATGTGGCTGAGTATATCATCCATGCCGCGCGTGAATCCTGTATAGGCAGGTAAGGTGATTCCAGTGTGGGAACAACAATCAGGTAGCGGTTAAGCCATAAGGCGAATATGACAATAACTGCAGATATGGTAATATTGTTGATATTCCTGAACCTTGGGATGGCCATCACCAGCATGGGCACAATAACGCCCACATAGTTGGAGATGATAAACATGTAATAATACTTGTTCAACAGAATATGGATGAGCATTTCATCATTTTTCTCCGATCCGTACCATTTGGTAAGGTATTCGCTAAAAGTGAAGTATCCGAAAAAGGCACCCAGCACAAGCATAATGACACCGATATTCACAAAATGTTGCTTGGTGATATGTTCTTCCAGGTGATAAACCTTGCGGAAAATGAACATGGCCAGGATCAGCACACCTGAACCGGAATATACGGCGGCAATAACGAAATAAGGACCGAAGATGGTACTGTGCCATCCGGGTTGTAGCGTTACGCTAAAAATCCAGGCAAGCACAGAATACACGATAATGGCAATGGCAATGACCATCACGGCCATAATATCGGTTGCCCTTTTCAGTCGTCTGAGTTGTTCCGGTTCGCCGGTATAGCCAAGTGCCAGGATTCGATACATTTTTTTGCGCCATGCCGGGACTTTCAGTTCCTTATAATCGCGCAAGCTTGCCAGGTCGCGGAGCAGGGCGAGGTATAGAAATAAAATACACCCCACGATATCCGTTGAAATGGCAATAACGTCCCAGGTAATAGGCGATTGTATCCTGCCGAAAAATGCAATGTAAGGGAGCCTGTCGAGCCGGCCGATACATAAGAGGATGAAAACCGGTCCGATCAGCAGCGAAATAATGGTAATGAATTCAGCCATCCTGATGATGGGCTTGCGCCATTCGGAGCGGAAAAGGTGCAAGGTACCCGAAATGAGCGCACCGGCGTAGCTGATTCCCATGAAAAAGATGAAATTTACGATATATACACCCCACACCACGTTATCGCGCATACCTGTTACGATATGTCCCTTGCTGATCTGGGTATAAAGTGCAAACAGCCCCAGTAACAATACGCTGACGAGAAATCCGATCCATATTTTTCCAGCCATACCGGTTGTTTCCAGCTGGGGTGCAAATTCTTTCAGTAGTTTACCCGTTGATTTAGATCTCATAATTTCCCTTTAGATTTTAGAACAAGTGGTGTGTTTTTATAACGGTCTTTGATATCATCTTTCAAACCATTGAATCCGGCTTCGACAGGGAATTGCCTGTTGACCGCCGGCAGGTAATAGACGTTAGGCCGTGTACCCAGGTTTTCCAGGTAACGGTATCCTGAGCGGTCCCTGATCAGTTCACTGAATTTGAATGTCTCCACGCCGTTGGTAACAACGTCTTCATCCATATCGCCATAGTAGATTGTGCCCATCGGGCATGCACTTGCGCAATAGGGTAATTTGCCTTCCTTAGCCAGGTCGGGGCAGAAGTCGCATTTGGAAACAGTGCCTTCCACGCCGGGAGTGCTTTTTTCCGGTGAACGTGGAATATCCTTGTCAAACTCTGCTTCTTTCTTCCATGAAAATACTCTTGTGGAATAAGGACAGGCGGTCATACAGAATTTACAGCCGATACAGCGCTCATTGTCGATCAGCACAATGCCATCGCTGCGTTTGTAGGTAGCGCCGACAGGGCATACACTCACACACAAAGGATTATCGCAGTGAAAACAAGGTTTAGGGAACCAGTAAGGTGACGTATTATCGCCGTCCTGCAACAGGTAAATTTTCATGAATTCTTTGTCGTGAGGCAGATCGTGCCCTCGCTGGCATGCTTCGACACATTTGCGGGCATTCTTGCATTTGGCCAGGTCGATGACCATGACGAATTTGCGTCCGGGTACACCTTCGTGCGATTCCTTAATGCCAACTGCCGGGAGGTTGCAATGGTTTTTGTCAACCTCCATCACCTCGCCGGAGGTCGTGAGTACTTTTATCTTTTCTCCCGATGCTTCGGCATGACTCAGTCCGGTTGTCAGCAATGCACCTGCGGCGATCGTGCCGGCGCCTGCCAGAACTCCCAGTTTCAGGAATTTTCTGCGGGAATTATCTTCTTGTTTTTTCTCTTTTTCCACCATGATAGGGATTATATATTTATATATAGCGAAATAGGTCGATAATTAAATATGAAAATTTATTAAATCTTTTAAGCTTGTGTTAATTAAACAAAATTTCTTAATGTGCTTCGTGGTATCCGTCGACCATGCTTTTAAATGAACTTGCAGGTTTACTTCCAAAGGTACAGAAATAAATGTGAACAAACATAAATATTGAGGTCAGGAACCCGGCGACGATATGAATAAAATCATTAATATTTAAGGGGCTCATGCCCAGAAAACTTTTAAAAAGAAGTTCCGGATACATTAAGGCCCACCCGGTCACAACAAGAAGTGGCAAAAGGAAATACATGGCTCCCAGGTAAGTAAATTGCTGCAGCGGATTGAACTTGCGGTCCTTGTTTATCGGGAAGGGTGTTTTTGCACTTTTGAATACGCCTGACACATAATAATTGAACTGAATCATAAGCCTGTCGAAAAGCCCCTGGAAAGTAGTTTTGTAATATTTGCCGTTGGGGGTAACAAAATTGCCGATGAAAAAGAAGATATAATTAAGCGAAATCAGGATTCCACTCGCATTGTGAATTGAAACGGCTAAATCGAACCGGATCAATGGATTTTCGGGTGAGGAGTATTGCATGCTTAAACCTGTAAACAGGAGGGTAAGGAATAACAGGGCGTTAAAAACATGCCAGATCCTGATCCAAACAGGGTAAAGATATAGTTTATCAGTCATTTTTTTTGCTTTTAGAAATTCTTAAATATGCATGAATAATAATGCCAATAATCACCATTCCGAATATGATGATGCTGAGTACATTGAGGTAATAATTTCTGTTGGCGCCTATGACGTATGATTCATTGAGGATAACACCATTAAAGAATCCACGTTTGCTGCGCTGCTCCTTAACCTTGTATTTATATAGCGTGGTCATGAGCATGGAGTTTTTGGTGTGGCATTTCACACAATTTTTAACGGCCTTCGATTTAGGTAATATTTTGTGGGCAACCATAATGGAGTCGTTCGCTTCGGCGTGGCATTCAATACACCTGACACTCTTAAAGTGAACCTCCTGGTTAGGAAGCCATTCGTGTTTTGCGATGATATTCGGGTTTTGCTTGTCGGTTAGCAACTGATACTTGGTGATATCGGCATGGCAGGTCAGGCAGATTGAATTATCATAGGCTACGGTTTGCCTGATCGTTGCATTTGAGCGTGCGATGGTCTTGTAGGTATGCGCATCGTGGCACATCCAGCAGGTAAAGTCTTCGTTGTGTTTGGTGGAATGAACGCTTTCTTTAAATTCGGATTCTATTTTTTCGAAATTGAACTTTTTGTATTTAGGATCATCTCCGTGACAATCAATACAATTATATTTTTCAGCCATTCTCAATTCGCCGGCGTGGGGAAAGGTGTTATATTCTTCGGCGTGGCAATCGATGCATTTAAACTGCTTATGGTTGGAATCATAGAACAGATCGCGGTTCATGATTCTCCCCGGTGACATACGTTTGAATACGATCTTATTTGATTCGGGATTAAGATATGAATATTTAGACTGACCGTGACATTTCAGGCAGTTCTCATTGAGTTCGGCGTTTTTGAATTTCGCTTTTGTTTGGGGATCGAGTGTGAATGATGCTGTAATAAGAAGTACAGAGGCAAGCAGCAGGCTTTTTAGGATCATTACACGTAGCCTGGAAGATAATTTGAGCATATCGTTTATTTAGACTGAGGAACAATTACAACCGTCAATAAATTGAAATTGGGTGCTTGCCAATACTGCGGCCAAACACCCAATTTCAAGTTTATTAATATTTATTTTTTAAAGGTACGCATATAATCTACAAGTGCCCAGATGTCACTAGCATCAGGAATTTTTTTGCCATATGCAGGCATTTCATCACGACCAACGGCGGTTTTATGATATAATTCACCATCTGTCATTGACTGGAAAGCTGCACCTGAGAAATCGCCGCTGAAAGTCTTTAAACCTGCAGCTTTTGGGCCATCACCTAATCCTTTGCTACCGTGGCATGATTTGCAATGTTTGGCATAAAGCGCTTTGCCTGTAGCAATTGTTGCGGCACTGGATTTTACCGGATTTTTCATTGTTTTGTTCTTTGCTGGAACTTCCCATGGACCGGGTTTCTTCTGTGCAAAAGCGTTGTTACTCAGAAAGGCAACCATGAATAAGAGTGATACTGCTAAAAAAATCAGACTTTTTGTTTTCATAAATAAAGTGTTTAGATAGTGAAGATTAAACAATTATTGAATTGTAAGACTAAAAATTCCAAAGACGTGTAATGTTAAATCCAAGCATAAACTGGCTGATCAGGAGTTTATCACTGCCAAGCAAATTATTTTTGGCCATGATTTCCTGGGGAACAATGCCCTGGGCTGTAGAAATAAATATCTGGAAAGCATGAGCACTGGTCTCAATATCAACACCGAAGCTAATGTTAGGCTTGGATTGATTTGCCGATAGTGCGTGATACTCGCGGATTGACTTTATTTTCATAGGTAAATCAACGCCAAAAACAAATGACGACTGAGGGGAGAATTTAACCCTTCCTGCAAAGGATATGCCGACCTTATCGTGATCCATGAGCGTATCTGCACTGTTGTAATGTGTAAAGCTTGGTGCTACCTGCAAAGAGATCATGTCGTTGAAACGGTGTGAGATGATCAGCTGGCTAAAGTATGAAAACCGGTCACTGAACTTGTATTGTGTTCCAAAAGCAGAATTTGACCTGCCATCCAAACCGACACTCTCGAAGAAGGAGACGCTTACAGGAATGCTTAATGATTTTGTCTGCTTCAGAATACTGTATTTGAGCGAAACATCCTGGAATTTTTTATTCTTGGTAGTTCCTATGCCAATAAGCAGGTCTTTAGTAAAGCTGTAATTGAGTCCAAAACGGATGTTTGAAGCTCCGTAAATACCATAAAGGTCCTTAGCCTCATTTTTAACCGAGCCAAAGCGGTGGTGAATGACAAACTCGAGCGTGTTTTTTATGTAACCGTTTGTTGTTTGCTGGTCAATAAGGTATCCGCTTTCAAAGGCTGGTTTTGCCGGGCTGTTATCGGGACCCAAAGAATCAGCCTGAGCATAGCCGGTTGCCTGGATCATCATCAACGCCATTATGAGTATAGCGCTGATTCTCACTATCATATTTTTATTTTTCATTTATCTAGTTTTTTCTGGTGTATAATAAACTTAATTATTTTTTGCGCCTGCTGTAATCCAACGAGAGATCAGGGACAATTGCGAGGGTGTGCAATAATTTGCCATGATTCCACCAGGTTTCACATCATTATATAATTTACTGTCGGCTGGCTTCCCGGCTACAAGATAACCACCGCTGTTCAGCGCACCAAAGGCACCGGCAGGACTCAAATCAGGAGGAGTTGCACCTGCTGCATGGCATGAATTACAGGAAGCATTGAAAATCGGAATGATGTCCTGAACAAAACTGATGGTGTCAACTTGTCCGGGAGGAATGATAATAACGATAGGAGCAGGTTCAGGTCTGACAATATCATATTCGCAGGAGGTGAGCATCGCCAGGGAGGCACAGATCACGACCAGAAAAATAAAAAATGATGATTTCTTCATTTGAGAATTATTTAAAGGTGAGTTACTTATCTATTTAGGAACATATATTCATGTTCAAAATTGACACGATACAAAGGAACTGGTTCTATTTATATGCTTGAAGGGTTGTATGTTGAGATTTACATCATTTAAATGGAATATTTGTCAATATCATATTGATATATATCAATGCATTAGTGTATCTTTATCAAAAAAATGTTGAGATTTTTTGCAAAGATGTACCTATATAAATACTTTTGTACCTGCATATACATAAAAATTTATCTCTTAGAACTATGATACCTACTGCAAGTGAAAAGCACAGCAATTGTATACTTTGCAATTCGAAGTCTTCCATTTTCAAATGCCTGTGCACGCCCGAACTCGAAATACTTAACGATACGCGGGTGGAGGTGAATTTCAAAGCAGGGGAAATGATGTTCAAACAGGGAGCCCCTGCGCCCTATTTTCTATGCTTAACCAGAGGACTTGCCAAAATATATATTGAAGGTTTTAACGGCCGAAATCTGATACTGGGCGTTGTCAAGCCCGTTGAATATATTTTAGGTCCCGGGATATATGTGGACAACCGCCATCATTATTCTGCCGTTGCTGTTGAAGATTCATCAGCCTGCCTGATTGATATCATGGCCTTCAAAAGCATTATCCGTAACAATCCCGATTTTGCAGAAGAATTTATTCAGCGGGTCAGCCTGCAGGCCATCTTTAATTTCGATCAGGTGATCAGCCTTACACAAAAGCAGATGCCTGGCCGGATTGCAGATGTGCTGATTTATCTGCGCGATAAGGTATATACCGCAAATCCTTTTAACTTATCGTTATCGCGCCAGGATCTGGCAGATATGTCGGGGATGTCGAAAGAAAGCGCCATCAGGATATTAAAGGACTTTAAAGATGAAGGCATCATTAAGGTTGAAGGCAGCCTATTCGAAATAACCAATGAAGATCAGCTGCACAAGATCAGCCAGACCGGTTAATTGTAGCGTTTACCGAAAGAGAAGCTGAGGTAAACATTCACAAAGAAATGATACGGGTCGTTAAACGCCATTAAGGGAACTGCTTTAGGGAAAGCATCAAGTATGGCGCCCACTTCAATGGCTCTGAGGGACTGGTTTAGTGTGCCATATTCAAAACTGAAGCCCAGCTTGGCATACATGCCGGGGTAAGGTTTTATTTCGCCAAATCCCTTGGTAATAGGCGCCTTCCCATAAATATCCACATCGCGTGTAGGGCCAATGACCCTGTAAGGAAAGTGAACCTGCGGATCATATTTTTCGGTAGTGAGATCGTAAAAGATCTGTTCACCCACTTTGGTATAATTGGCAATCAACAGATAAACAGGTTTGGCCAGACCAACATCCAGCCCCCCATAATAGAAAAACCGGACTTCTATGCCTCCCCAGTATGGCTTGTCATTGAGCAGTTTCTGGGCTCCGTATCCGAACCTCATCAAATAAAGGTTATTGAGCTTGCCATATACATAGCGCCTAGAATTAGCGAAATTGGGATTGACCCTTTTTACTTCCTTGGGGGATTTCATCTCAACGATATCAATTTCGAACATCTTTTTATTGAAGTAGTTCATGTTTCTCCCAAAACGGTAACCTAGTCCCCAGCCGGCAGAATGAAAGATGGCAGAACCGGCTTTTTCTTTCAGGTACAGAATATTGTCATTAAGCGTATCGGGCTCTGCAATGCTTTGCCCAAAGGATAATGAGCCCGCCGCAGAGATGATGAAAATGAAAATCAATAACAGAGCTCTTCTCATAACAGGAGCGAAAATTTGCCTAAAACAAAAGTACTCCAAATGATTGATAAGGACAACAAAAAAAGCCCATGAGTTTAAGTCAATGGGAGGAAATGTGGTGGAAGGTAAAATTAGCGGCTTTCTACGCGGTACTTTTTGGCTTCGCCATATGCAGCACATTGTTGTGTTGACTTGCATGACGAGATTACAATTCCCAGCAATATGACTGTGGCGAGGAGCAATGCAATTTTTTTCATAATTTTACGGTATATAATGCCTACTTGATGCCGTGCAAAAATATTGAGATTTTACACTATAACAACACAAATAGCTTTTTATTGTTAATGAATCTAATCTGGTTAGGTAATACCGCAAATGGAAAAAGTTGATCCCAGGATAGAAGAGAGCTGGAAAGCCCTGCTGCAGAAGGAGTTTGATGCAAAATACTTTGCCGGGATCAAATCATTTCTATCGGAAGAAAAGCGCGTTTATACCATTTACCCTGCCGGGGGAGATATCTTTGCGGCGTTCAACTGCACACCTTTTAATGATGTTAAAGTCGTTATCCTTGGCCAGGATCCCTATCACGGACCCGGGCAGGCGCATGGTCTCTGTTTTTCGGTCCCCCCGGGAGAAAGTGTACCACCCTCCCTGCAGAATATTTTTAAAGAACTGAAGACCGACCTTCATATTCCACTGCCGGTTCATGGTAACCTTGAAAAATGGGCTCGGCAAGGCGTATTATTGCTGAATGCTACCCTCACGGTCAGGGCATATATGGCCGGTTCGCATCAGCATATAGGATGGGAAATTTTTACCGATGCTGTGATAAGGCTTCTTTCCGAAAAGCGGGAGGGGCTGGTCTTCCTGCTATGGGGAAATTACGCACAGGCCAAGCAAAACCTGATTGACGGAAATAAGCATTTTATACTCAAAGCTTCGCATCCTTCGCCTTTATCTGCATACCGGGGATTTTTCGGCTGCCGACATTTTTCAGAAACTAACCGATTATTGATCCAGCAAGGTAAAATGCCCATCGATTGGGCTATTGATTAAACAGATTGATGGGATTGATGGGATTGATGGGATTGATGGGATTGATGGGATTGATGGGATTGATGGGATTGATGGGATTGATGGGATTGATGGGATTGATGGGATTGATGGGATTGATGGGATTGATGGGATTGATGGG
>JBBRRV010000049.1:0-18226 GCA_038246075.1 Bacteroidales bacterium | reverse complement strand
TTCCCGGTGCAGTGCTTTCCATCGATACTTATCGCGCAAATGTTGCAGCCAGAGCCGTAGCGAGCGGTGCGCATATCATCAATGATATTTCGGCCGGAGAGCTTGATCCCGCTATGTTCGAAACCATTGCCGGGCTGGGTGTTCCTTACATCATGATGCATATGCAGGGCACCCCGAACCATATGCAGGCCAATCCGGTTTATGCTGATGTAGTGAATGAAATCAAAATTTATTTTGAACATCGGATGGAAAAATTATTTCAATATGGCTCGGCAGATGTTATACTCGATCCTGGTTTCGGTTTCGGTAAAACAATTTCCCATAATTATGAGATTCTCCGCCGGCTGGATGAATTTAATTCCTTTGGATTGCCAGTGGTTGCTGGTATTTCAAGGAAATCGATGATTTATAAAGTTCTGGGAACAATGCCGGAAGAAGCACTAAATGGTACTACAGCCCTTCATTCGCTTGCGCTGCTCAATGGTGCCGGTATACTAAGGGTACATGATGTGCGCGAGGCTGTTGAATCCATTCTGCTGATGGAAGCATACAAAAACAAGCCTGTTTAACTATTTTTGTTTTGTTTTAAAAACTATTAATCCCCCTCAGCAGTATGAATGACCTTCTTATCCCGGCATTAAACTCGATTCGTTTGCTCGATGTGATCGACGTATTTTTAGTTGCCTTACTGCTTTATGAATTGTATAACCTTGTAAAAGGCACGGCTGCCATCAATATCCTCATTGGTATAGTGGCGGTTTTCATCATGTGGAGGCTGGTAAAAGCATTCGAAATGGAATTGCTCACCGAGATTCTGGGCGCATTTATCAGCGTGGGTTTTATAGCGCTCATCGTAGTTTTTCAGCCCGAAATCAGGAAATTTCTGCTTTTTGTCGGCTCTCCGATGCTGAGTACGAAAAATCGCACCCGTTTTCTTTTCTGGCGCATCAACATGTCGAGCGAAGCTATGCTTGACGTGGACCCGCTGGTGCAGGCATGCCTTAAGCTGGGCACATCAAAAACCGGGGCACTCATCGTAATTGCCCTTCGGCATGAACTCACGGAATATATTGATACAGGCCAAATCCTCGATGCACGTATTTCCGACCAGCTGATCGAGAACATTTTTTACAAGAACAACCCCCTGCATGACGGGGCTGTGATTATCACGAACAATCGCATCACGGCTGCACGTTGTATCCTGCCGGTATCCAAAAATACGAAGATACCCATCTCTTTAGGACTGCGGCACAGGGCAGCGATCGGACTTACTGAGCGCACGGATGCTGTTTGCATCGTGGTCTCGGAACAAACAGGTCAGATTTCGCATTGCAAAAATGGCAACCTCAGACATAACATCCAGCCAGGGCAATTAAAGAATCTGCTTGAAGAAGAGTTTAGCCAGAGCAGTTAACCAGATTTGGGATTGCGGAATGCGGAATAAATTTAATTCGTAATCTCTAAATTTCGTAATTTCCTAATTACCCAATTTCCTGATTTCCAAAAGCCATTTATTTTGTGAAATAGCAGCTTGTTATCTCCGCTTTAACGCAGGAAACATCATTTTGTAAGACACATCAATATTGCCTTTTGTGATGTCCTGCAGCTTCCTTTTCAGCAAAAGCCGGCGCAAAGGATTGATCTTATCCACGAACAAGATGCCGTCGAGGTGGTCGTATTCGTGCTGCACTATTCTGGCGATGAAACCATCGTACCTTTCATCGTGAAAAACGAACGATTCATCATAATAGGTAATCCGCAAATTTGGTTTGCGCGACACATCTTCATGAATATCCGGTATACTCAGGCAGCCTTCGCTGAAATTCCACGAATCACCATCTTCTTCGATGATATGGGCGTTGATAAATACTTTTCTAAAGGGTTCCTTGTCCGGATTCTCCTCGCTGTATGGTTTGGCATCAATTACAAAAAGCCTTATCAGCCTGTTCACCTGGGGAGCTGCCAGTCCCACACCATTGGAGGTATACATGGTTTCGAACATGTCGGCGATCAGTTTTTCCAGTTCGGGGTAGTTCTTATCGATATCCACACAAATCTTACGAAGATTGGGATGACCATATGCAACAATTGGTAATAACATGAATTTTTATAATTATTTAATTAACTAATTTATCAGACTTCAGGCTGTCAGACTTTTATATTCCAGTGTCAAACTCCGGAATAATCTATTGTTCCGACCTGTTGGTTTAATAGTCTAAAAGTCTTTCTTCAGAAAATCCCTGCTTTCCATGTAGGACTGCAGGATGAGCGTAGCGCTTATTGTATCTACCAGTGCCTTATCCTGCCGCCTTTTACGGTTAACGCCTGATTCACGGATACTTTTGGTAGCCATCAGGGAAGTAAAACGTTCATCTATACGGGCAAGCTTTATTTCAGGAAATTCCTTCCTAAGCCGCTTCACAAACGGATCGATGAATAAAACAGATTCCGAAGGTGTATTGTTCATCTGTCTGGGCTCACCAACAACAATACATTCAACAGGTTCGCGGGAGAGGTATTCGTGCAGAAAACTGAAAATATCTTTTGCTGCAACGGTGGTCATTGGTGTGGCAATCAACTGTAATATGTCGGTAACGGCTATGCCCACCCGTTTCTTTCCATAATCAATTGCCAGTATTCTTCCCATACCTTAAGCACTTTAAAACACTGCAAAATTAACAAATAAGGCTCACAAGGCTGAATTATACCTATTTTTGGCAGTTAAATTAAAAATCGTGCCTACAGAACAATATAAAACCGTCATCGAAAAAGCCTGGCTCGATCAGTCCCTGCTGAGCAATGCTTCAACCTGCAAGGTCATTGAACAGGTGATTGAATTGCTTGACAAAGGAAAACTCCGTGTTGCAGAACCTATGGCGGGCCAATGGCGCGTTAACGAATGGGTTAAAAAGGCCGTGATCCTCTATTTCCCGATACGTAAAATGACCGTTACCGAAGTTGGTCCTTTCGAGTTTCATGATAAAATGGATCTGAAAAGAGACTATGCAACCCTTGGTGTTCGGGTGGTTCCTCATGCCATAGCCCGCTATGGTGCCTACCTGGCGCCCGGCGTTATTCTGATGCCTTCGTATGTGAATATCGGTGCCTGGGTTGGCAGCGGAACGATGGTGGATACCTGGGCTACCGTGGGATCGTGCGCCCAGATCGGTGCGAACGTTCACCTTAGCGGAGGCGTTGGTATTGGCGGCGTGCTCGAACCTATTCAGGCTGCGCCTGTTATCATCGAAGATCATTGTTTCATCGGGTCGCGTTGCATCGTGGTCGAAGGTGTATACATTGAGCAGGAAGCAGTGCTGGGCGCCAACGTTGTGATCACAAAATCCACACGTATAATTGATGTCTCTGGAGCTGAACCTGTTGAATATCATGGCCGGATACCTGCCCGATCTGTTGTCATCCCGGGATCATATGCCAAACAATTCCCTGCCGGAGAATACCAGGTTCCCTGTGCCCTGATCATTGGCAAGCGAAAAGCATCAACCGATCTAAAAACTTCTCTTAACGACGCTTTGCGGGATTTCAACGTTGCAGTTTAGCAATAAATAGACAATCACCATCTCATAATGGCACCAACAGGAGCTAACTATACGTAAGCATAAGGACGAGGGACAATTGATACCAGCTTCACATGGCAGCACTTGGAACTTGGGGCTTGGAATTTGGAATTTGGAGCTTGGAATTTGGAACAAGGTTAATGAATTCTTTTGAAAACTATTTATGCGCTTTTTAATCATACAGACAGCTTCAATCGGTGATGTAATCCTTGCGACACCAATCATCGAAAAATTACACCGCTTTTTCCCGGGATCTAAAATTGATTTCCTGTTAAAAGCCGGTAACGAATCACTTTTTGCCGGACATCCTTTTCTGAACAAAGTGATTACGTGGGATAAAAACGAAGCCAAATACAAACAGTTCATCAGCATACTCAAAGAAGTCAGAAACGAACCCTACGATCGGGTGATCAACATTCAGCGCTTTGGTTCCACAGGCTTGCTGACCTGCCTGTCAAATGCGCAGTATACAGTTGGTTTTGATAAAAACCCTTTCTCACATTTCTTTACGGTCCGCATTAAACACCTGATTGGAAACGGGGAATCAACGCCCCATGAAACCGAGCGCAACTTGTCGCTGATCTCTTCTTTCACGGATGCATCGGTGGTTAAGCCTTGTCTTTACCCTTCCGCTGGCGACAAGTCAGCAGTTGAAGCCTATAAACAAACAGCCTATTTCTGCATAGCGCCGGCATCACTCTGGTTTACAAAGCAATACCCTGCAGATGCTTGGATTGACTTCCTGGGCAAAGCCGACCGGCGATTTTCGGCATACCTGCTTGGATCGGCTATAGATGCTGACCTCTGCGATGACATCATCAGTAAGTCAGCTAACCCCAGGGCCATCAACCTTGCCGGCAAACTCACGCTTCTGCAAACAGCTGCCCTCATGAAGGATGCAGCCATGAATTTTGTGAATGATTCGGCGCCCATGCATCTTGCCTCCGCGGTGAATGCACCGGTAACCGCCATCTATTGTTCGACGGTTCCGTCTTTTGGCTTTGGCCCGCTGAGTGAAAATTCAACAATAATCGAAACAGAGACTCCGCTTTCATGCAGACCATGCGGATTACATGGCTTCCGTGCCTGCCCCGAAAAACATTTCCGCTGCGCAACAACAATCAAAACCGAACAGTTATTGTTTAAACTGTCTTATGACGAAAATTAAATTTGAAGAAGAGGTCAGGCAATCACTTGCTGTGCTGAAGAATGGAGGAACGATCCTCTATCCTACGGATACTGTATGGGGAATAGGTTGCGATGCCACCAACCCAAAAGCCGTGGAGAAGGTCTACGCAATTAAACAAAGGGCTGAATCAAAAAGCCTTATCATTTTGCTGGATTCCTTCGAAAAGATCAACTACTATGTAGAAAAAGTTCCCGATGTGGCATTCGACCTCGTCAGCAATATGGACACGCCTTTAACAATTATCTATTCCGGAGCGAAAAATATGGCTCCAAACGTGATTGCTTCTGATGGTACAATCGCCATTCGTGTGGTGAATGAGGAATTTTGCCGGCAGCTCATTTTACGCTTTGGCAAACCGATCGTTTCTTCGTCCGCAAATATAGCAGACGAACCAACCCCGCTTATGTTCAGCAACATTAACCCCGAAATAATCAGTAATGTTGATTATGTTGTCAATCTTAAACATGACATTTTCAACCGTGCAAAACCTTCGACCATTATCAGGCTGCTCGAGAACGGTGAGTTCACCATTATCAGGCCTTAATCCTGTTGCCATAAGCACCTTATCATACGCTGCCCTGTCCTAACTTCCATCTAACCAAAATATATTTTTCTGATAAACAGCTAATTATATATTCAAAATAGATTTAAAATTCCAAGTCTCAAATTCCAAGTCCCAAGCTCCAAGTTAAATTCCAAGTCCCAAGGTCCAAGATCCAAATTCCAAGTTAAATCGATGTATTTCGATGAATACTATGTATTTCTTTGTATTCCGATCTCATCAATCTCATCAATCAACTTCAATCTGCCTCAATTTACTTCTATCTACTTCAATGTATTTCTATGTACTTCTATGTACTTCTATGTATTTCAAATCTTCAAGTTAGTACCCGTTTGTGTCATTATTTAATGGTGGTTGTCTTTTCATCATATGCTATCCGCTTCTGAAGGGATGGTTGTTGACAGCCATGTTCAGCAATTAAGTCATTGATCGATTGTACAATCGCCTGACAACAATTCCGTTTAGCAGGAATGGTATAAGTTTTGTGCGAATATGCCTGAACAAAGGTTAAACAGCCTTGTTTATATTCCTGACATCAATCAACAGTACAAATAATGGTTAGAATGGAAGATTCAGTTGAAATGCTTCTTAGAACTGAAGAACGCAAACAATTTAAAATTAACACGGTAGATAAAGAAACACTCGGGAAATGGTATCATCTCATGACCCTAGGGCGTAAACTCGACGAAAGGGCACCTAATTACCTCAAACAAGCTTTAGGATGGTCATACCACGCTCCTTATGCAGGTCACGATGCCATCCAGCTAGCCATAGGGCAGGTGTTCAATAAAGAAACTGATCATTTGTTCCCATACTACCGTGATATGCTTACCGCCATCTCAGCAGGGATAACCGCTGAAGAAATTATACTCAACGGTATTTCAAAGGCAACGGATGTAGCCAGCGGTGGTCGTCACATGTCAAACCACTTTGCGAAACCTGAATGGAATATCCACAATGTTTCCTCTGCCACCGGCAATCATACACTGCATGCCGTGGGCGTGGCAAGAGCCATCAAAAAATACGGTGGCAAGGGCGTAGCCATCAGTTCACAAGGCGAATCTTCTACTTCTGAAGGCTATGTTTATGAGGCCATCAATGGTGCCAGCAACGAAAAACTGCCGGTTATCTTTGTGATTCAGGATAACAGCTATGGCATTTCCGTTCCCAAGCGTGACCAAACGGCCAACCGTTATGCTTCTGACAATTTCAGCGGATTTAAGCACCTGAGAATTATTCACTGCGACGGAAAAAATGTATTTGATTCGATGGCAGCCATGACAGAAGCCAGACGACATGCCATTGAAAAAAGTGAACCGGTGATTGTTCATGCCAGCGTTGTGCGCATTCTGGCTCACTCAAATTCAGATAAGCACGAATTGTACCGCGACGAAAATGAACTGCATTGTGCCAGGACTTCTGATCCACTGGAGAGATTTGCCACGACACTTATTCATGCCGGAATTTTCACTGAGGCGGAATTACAGGAAATTGACAAACAAGCCAAGGACGAGGTTTCTGCAGCGCACAAAAAAGCACTGGCAGCCCCCGACCCTGATCCGGCATCTATTTTTGAATTTGTAACAGCCGAACCCTATGTCTCAGAGAAATATCCCGACGGCACACATAACTTTGCTGAAGGAGAAAAAACAAGACTTATCAAAGCGCTTAACGACACCCTGAAAGCTGAATTCAGACACAACCCTGATACATTTATCTGGGGACAGGATATGGCCAACCACGAAAAAGGCGGCATCTTCAACGTGAGCAAAGGTTTACAGCAGGAATTCGGTAGCGAGCGCGTGTTTAACGCACCTATTGCTGAAGATTATATTGTGGGTACCGCAAACGGGATGAGCCGCTATGATAAAAAGATCCGCATCGTGGTTGAAGGGGCTGAATTTGCCGACTATTTCTGGCCGGCAATGGAACAGCTTGTTGAACTGTCGCACGAGTACTGGAGGACAAACGGGGCCTTTTGCCCTAACGTTACTATCAGGCTTGCATCCGGTGGTTATATTGGTGGCGGACTATACCACTCTCAGAATATCGAAGGCGCTCTGACCACTTTCCCGGGATTACGCATTGTTTACCCTGCCTATGCTGATGATGCCGCAGGTTTGCTGCGCACCAGCATCCGTTCTGAAGGACCTACTATATTTATGGAACCTAAGGCACTGTATAATGATCCTGCAGCAGAGACCTATGTTCCTGAGGACTTCGAAGTGCCTTTCGGGAAAGCACGTATTCGCAGGGCCGGGACCGACCTGAGCATCATCACATACGGAAACACCGTGCATATGTGTGTCGAAGTCGCCGAACGTATAGCCAGGGAAGAAAACAAACAGGTTGAAGTGATCGATATTCGTTCACTGGTGCCCCTCGACAAGGAGGCTGTTCTTTCTTCTGTGCGCAGAACAGGGCGGGCACTGGTCGTTCACGAAGATAAGGTCTTTGCCGGCTTCGGTGCCGAACTGGTTTCACTGATAGCTGCCGAGGCATTTGAATCGCTGGATGCACCTGTTAAACGGGTTGGTTCAACCTTTACACCTGTCGGATTCAACCGGATTCTAGAGAAAGCTATTCTTCCGAACAACGACAAGATCTATACTGCAGTAATGGAGATGCTAAGCTATTAACCAACGCCACTGATCCTGCTCCAATCCGGATGAGCTATTTAATATCTGACCAGATTGGAAATCGGCACAAAGTGATAATGTTCCGGAAACCTGCTATAACTGCTTCAGCAGATTTGCCATTTCAATAGCGGTAACCGCTGCATCGAAACCTTTGTTACCGGCTTTGGTGCCTGCCCGTTCGATCGCCTGCTCAATGGTATCGGTAGTCAAAATTCCATATACAACAGGGATTCCGGTTTCCAGTCCAACAAGGGCAATGCCCTTGGTAACCTCGCCGGCTACCATCTCAAAATGGGGAGTGGCGCCCCTTATAACGGCACCCAGGCAAATGATAGCATCGTATTTTCCGCTGTGGGCCATGCGTTTAGCGACCAATGGAATCTCAAAAGCACCCGGCACCCAGGCAACGCCATTATTATCGTCACTTCCACCATGCCGTTTAATGGCATCTAAAGCACCACTCAGCAGTTTACCGCCGATAAATTCATTGAAACGGGCAACAACAATACCGAAGCGGAGTCCTTCAGCAATCAGTTTTCCTTCGAATGTTTTCATGTATTCTAATTTTAAGTTTGTTTTTCACATGGCGCTTGCATGTGATATTGGTATGATTGTTTATGGTATGATGGAAAGCCCGTCATGAATCCTAATGGTAATTTTTCTTAAACATGCAAAAAATGACCCATCTTTAAGAACTTGGTCTGCATGTAAAACTGGTTCTGTTCATTACAGATCATTTCAATGGGCTGTCGGTCAACCACAGTAAGTCCATATCCTGCCAGACCCTTAATTTTCATAGGATTATTGGTCATCAGGATTATCTTGCTAATCCCGAGTTCAGACAGTATTTCTGCGGCCACACCATAGTCGCGCAGATCGGGTTTAAAACCAAGTGCTAAATTTGCCTCAACGGTATCCATTCCCATTTCCTGAAGCTCATAGGCCTTTAATTTATTGATCAGTCCAATGCCTCGCCCCTCCTGACGGAGATAGAGCAGCACACCTCTTCCGGCAGCCTCTATTCTATCCATAGCTTCATGCAGCTGCTCACCACAATCGCATCTCCTGGAGCCAAACACATCTCCGGTCAGACATTCCGAATGAATTCTGACCAATACCGGCGCATCTCCCGTCAGATCACCTTTAACCAGCGCAATATGATGATCACCATTAATCTTGTCTACAAAGCCAACCACTTTAAAGTCGCCATGCGTGGTTGGCATTTCAGCCACAGCCTCCTGTTGCACTATATTCTCGGTGGCGCGCCTGAAACTGATCAGATCCTCAATTGTAATGATTTTCAGATCATATCGGTCCACATAGTCCATCAAATCGGGAACCCGGGACATGGAGCCATCCTCGTTCATAATTTCACAGATAACGCCGGCCGGATATAAACCTGCCAGACGGCAGAGATCAACAGCAGCTTCGGTATGCCCCGATCGCTCTAGAACACCATGTTCTTTTGCCATCAAAGGAAAAACATGTCCGGGCTTATGAAAATCCTTTGGTCTGGACAAGGGGTCGACTACCATCCTGATCGTTTCTGATCGCTCATAAGCCGAAATACCTGTAGTGGCACCTGCAAAATCAATGGAAACAGTAAACGCTGTCTGTTTCTTGTCTGTATTGTTATAGACCATCATTTCAATATTCAGTTCTTCGAGCCGTTTCGGAATGATTGGCATGCAGATTAAACCGCCTGCATGTTTTACCATAAAATTTATGGCGTCGGGAGTCACCTTCTCGGCAGCCATAATCAGATCGCCTTCGTTCTCGCGATCTTCATCATCAACCACAACCACCATTTTTCCCTGGCGGATATCATCAATGGCTTCCTCAATGGAATTAAATTTTCTCATTTTTTATGATAAGTTTAAAAATAACCGTTTTCTTTTAAAAAATCAATGCTGATAGCTTTTCCTGATTCATCGGCGGGCTGTTTACCCAAACCGGAAAAGCGCTCAATATATTTTGCAACGGCATCGCATTCGAGATTAACCCTGCTGCCAGGTGTTTTAGCACAAAGTATCGTCTCTTTCCGCGTAAAAGGGATTACCGAAACGTAAAACCGGTTATCCTCAACATTCACGACTGTCAGACTGATACCATCCACAGCAATAGAACCCTGGTCAATGATGTAACGCAACAGGGATGCTCCCGTCTTGATGCTGATCATGATAGCATTCTCATCTTCCTTAACACTTAAGATTTCCCCGGTGCCATCAATGTGCCCGCTGACAATATGGCCGCCGAAGCGATCCCCAAGGCGCAGCGCTCTTTCGAGGTTGACAGGGTTCCCGGGATGCAATTCGCCCAGGTTGGTTCTTCTCAACGTTTCTGGCATTGCGTCGACAGTAAACGAGGCCGGTCCAATGGTTGTGACCGTCAGACAAACACCATTTACAGCGATGCTGTCCCCGGTCAGGGTAGCTGTTATCACCTTAGAAGCGCCTATTTCCAGGGTTGCTGACCTTGAACCGGTTTTAACCGACCTGATGACGCCTATCTCTTCAATAATCCCTGTAAACATATTTATTTCCCTCCAGTTTGAAATTCATGTGTATTTACTTTTCCAGTAACAAGAATATCATTTCCCATCCTTTTTGTTGTCAGCCGATGAAGTGTGATTCCCGTATTGACCGTTTCAAAACCCTGGCCTTCAACAGGAGATATGGCATCGCGCCCTCCCAGCAAAAGTGGCGCAATAATAAACTGAACCTCATCAACAATTCCACTTTTCAGGGCTGATTCATTCAGGGTCCCTCCCCCTTCCAATAAGATACCGTCGATTCCCAGGCTTACCAATTCATTCATCAACGCAGTCAAATCAACTTTTCCTTTTGCATCGGCGACGATCAGGAACTTATGTCCCAAGCGCTCCAGGAAATTTCTTTTTTGTTCGGGAAACCGGGAAGTAGTGGCAATGATGATGTGGTTATCGTCGGGATGCTGTAAAACTTTTGCCGACAGTGGAATGCGTCCGCTGCTATCTGCAACTATTCTGACAGGATTTCTTCCGGTTCCGTCTTTGAGCCTTGTTGTTAGTTCAGGGTCATCCGCTATGATGGTATTAACACCCACCAGAATCCCCTTCAACTCATTTCGAAGTTTATGCACATATTGTCGTGATTTTTCACAGCTAATCCATTTAGAATGACCGGAATAAGTTGCTATCTTTCCATCCAGTGACATGGCCGATTTAAGCACAACATAAGGTTTATTGATTTTGATATATTTTATAAATACCCTGTTCAGCTCCATGGCTTCGGCTTCAAGCAAGCCAACTATAACTTCAATCCCATGCGCCCTGAGTTTTTCAATTCCCTTGCCGGCGACCAATGGATTCGGATCCTTCATGGCGATGAAGACCCTGCTGATTTGCGCTTCAATTAAAGCATCGGCACATGGAGGTGTTTTACCATAATGAGAACAGGGTTCGAGTGTAACATACATTGTAGCCCCTTTGATATTTAACGAAGTGCTTCGTATAGCGTTGATCTCAGCGTGCGGTCCGCCATACTGTTCGTGATAACCCTTGGCGATAACCTTGTTGTTGTGAACAATTACAGCACCTACCAATGGGTTTGGATTGACCCTTCCTGCCCCTTTCGCTGCGAGCGCAAGTGCCAATCGCATGTATTGCCTGTCCTTGTTTGTTAACATAAAAAAAGCCCCAATGATACAAGTATATCATTCAGGGCAATTATATCTATTGACATATACAATAAACACAATGGTTCATTGCGGATATTCAAAATAAGATATTTTCTTCTTCCATCCAGACTTTAACTGTCGGTACCGGATTTGAACCGGTTCAATCCCGATTACTCGGGAGTCGCGGACTATACCGCCGATCGGGAATTACACCCTGCCCTGAAGAATGAACCGTTTAAAAGCTAAAAAATACTTTTAAATATTCGCATCAAAGTTAAGCAAAAATTCATAACTTTATAGTAAGTATTATCAGCCTTTTTTCCCTCTGGCAGACTAATTTTGAATTTGAATCACCTTTCACCGCGTTCTTCATGGATAAAATATGCATATTCATTGATTACAATCAGAAAGTGAAGGATATATATTCTTTTAAGCAACACCAGGGCGGTTATAAACAGGTAGGATACTAAATTTAATATTTTCATTACGCATATGACACTGGAAAAGAAGCAAACCAGGCAAAGCGATCAAAAACTCATTCAGTCATCAACTGATGGTTTAAAATCTTATGGTTCAGCTGAAGATAAAACTGAACCCGAACCCAATTTGCGGCAGTCACTGCTGGATCTTCAGAAGGAAAACGCCGGGCTGCGGAAGATGCATAATGATTTGGAACGATCACTGTTAAATTTTACCAACCTGTTTGATTTTGCACCGACAGCCTACTTCACGCTTGACAGTAAATTCTCTATCACTGAGGCCAATCTCGCAGCCTGCAAATTGCTGTCCACGAATCGCGAAGCACTTATCAATATGGCATTCAGCCGGCTCGTCATACCCCAGGATCAGGAGGAATTTCATCATCTCAGGGATTTGGGTAATCACACAGGTCGAAAAACCTGTGATCTGCACATCATAAAACCTAATGGCGAAAAGATGTTCCTTCATCTTGAGTCATCCGCCACTACAACATCAAAAGGAACAACAGCCTATCGGCTAACAGCAATTGACATTTCAGAAAGCAATGTATTGATGGAAACGATTGCGCATTCGCGGGATTTCCAACTGGCCGTTATGGATGATATGCCTTCCCTGGTTTGGCGCTCGGGTCCAACCGGTGAATTTGATTATTTTAACAAGACATGGTTAGCCTTTACAAACCGCACCATTGAACAGGAAGAGGGAAAAGGATGGCTTGATGGGATACATACCGACGACCTCCCGATGTTCCTTGCTAAGTTTCACACAGCATATATTGATAAAACCGAATTTGATTCCGAATTCAGGTTAAGAAGGCACGATGGCGAATTCCGCTGGTTATCAGCAAAGGGGCATCCGTTTTATAATTTCACCAAGGAATTCGCAGGATTTATTTGTGCCTGCTATGATATCAATGAGCGGCACCTGGATGAAATCACAATCAAGCAGCAGAATGCTTTTTTAAATAATGTGCTTGAATCATTAACACATCCCTTCTGTATTATCGATACAAAGGATCACAGTATCATCAAGGCTAATTCAGCTGCGTTTAATATTTTTGGCAATCGGGACAATACACGTTGTTACGAGATTATGCATGGCATAAATCAACCCTGTGATTCATCAAATATGATTTGTCCGCTCAACATGGTAAGAGAAACTAATCAATCAGCCAGGGTTGAGCACACCCATCTCAATAAAAACGGAGATCTGAGGATAATGGACGTATACTGTTATCCTATATTTGGTGAGGACGGAAAATTATCGCAGGTCATCGAATATTCCTTCGACATTACCGAACGAAAAAAAACCGAACAATTGTTAAGGGTAGAACTTGAGATCCGCGAGGCACTTGCCGAAATTGCATTTGACACACTTTCATCACCGGTATCAATTGACGAAACTATTAAGGCTGTTCATCGTCATGCGCTTTCGCTCACAGGTTGTGAACAAGTATTTGTAGGCGCACTCAACACGGATAGATCTGTGACTTATGTTTTGGATGATACACCGGAAGCATTGCAGAAAAGTCAGCTCATAGAAGATTTGCCATATGGAATATCTCAGGTATGGCTGGCCGCATGCAAAAACCCCCGGGTTGAGGGTGAGATGGTGATTCGTAATCCAATAACACGAAAGCCAGGCAGAATACTCAGCATACCTGCCATAGGAAAGGAACAGGTCTTGGGATTGATCATACTCTATACTGAAAACAGAAAATTCGGAGCGGGAATTACCGAGATTATTTATCGCCTGGCCAAATTATATGCTATGGCATTGCTGCAAATGCATAACGACGAAGAATTAAAGGCGGCCAAAGCACGAGCCGAAGAATCCGACATGCTTAAAAGCATGTTCCTTTCCAATATGTCGCACGATATCCGCACGCCAATGAATGCCATCATAGGCTTCAGTGAAATGCTGCAGGATCCGGACATTTCACGTGAAGAAAGCATGCGGTTCCTGGATATCATCATCACCAGCGGGGATGCCTTGATCAGGCTGATCAATGATATCATCGATATTTCCAAACTTGAGGCCAGGCAGCTAAACATCATTAAGTCCAATTTTTCGCTGAATGAATTATTCTCCGATCTCTACCTTTCTTTCACTGAAGAGCTGGTCAGAAATCATCACGACGAAACCCGTCTGGTTCTCAACAAGCAGTATCCGGAACAAGATTATACACTTTACACCGACCACATCAGGCTGCGCCAGGTATTTTCTAACCTGTTGGGCAATGCTTTAAAATTCACTGACCGGGGCCTCATCGAATTCGGTTATACATTCACTGATCCTTTGGTTTTCTGTTTCTTTGTGAGAGACACCGGCATCGGAATACCCAAGGATAAGATGAACATGATCTTTGAACGTTTTGGACAAATAGAAGAAACACGTGTAAGAAACCAAGGAGGTACCGGACTTGGACTTGCGATTTCGAAAAGCCTGGTCGAATTGCTTGGGGGCGCCCTCTGGGTAGAATCGGAACCTGGCCAGGGCGCTTGCTTTTATTTTACGCTGCCCGCAAAATCAGCTGCAATATCCAGCATTTTAAACCAGGGAATACCCAAAGCCCTGGATGTCGACTTTGTTGACTGGTCCGATAAAGTTATTCTTGTAGCTGAAGATGTGGAGTCTAATTTTTTCCTGATCCAAACAATTTTGAGAAAGACAGGTGTCTTGTTAAAATGGGCAAAAAACGGCAAAGAGGCCATTGAAATGTGCAGGGATATTGCTGAGATCGATCTTGTCCTCATGGATATTCAGATGCCGGTAATCAACGGGTATGATTCCACACGCGAGATCAAAAAAATACGGCCCTCACTCCCCGTCATTGCTCAAACAGCGTATGCCATGTCGGGAGAAAAAGAGAAAAGCCTTGATGCGGGCTGCGATGATTATATCTCAAAACCACTCAAAAAGAAGGACCTGTTTCTGCATATCAACCGTTTTTTCACACTGTAGCAAACTGTGTCCTGCATTGAGCTATAGGTCAGATTTAACGGGAATTCAGCTTGATTTTTTCGCCTGGTTTTAATTGCTCGTTTTCCTTCATAGTATTATACTCCAGCAAAAATTTCAATCTTACACCATACAGTTGGGAAATGGCATAAAGATTGTCAAGCTTTTTCACAGTGTGCGTTTTAGCCATTGATTGCCGTTTTTTGGGTTCAAGGTAAACAATCTGACCCGGCGTAAGCACGTCATTTTTGTGAAGATCGTTGTAGTGGTATATCTGAAAGCTGAAAATGTCAAATTCCTTTGTCAGCGAACCAAAAGTATCATCATTGCGGGCAAAAATAAAATTAACTCCATTGTTCTCATATACTTTGTGGCCCTGTTTACCGGTTTTTACATAAGTAAATTTACTTTGTGAGGGTTGCAGGTAACCAAGTTGATAATGAGTCCCCAACGGCAATTGCTCTCTTTTTCGGTTTGCTATAGCCCCTGTTATACTGTCATTTGCCGTAAGATTAGCAATGGGCAAAGACACTCCCTTGTCGAGATTGTTCAACTGATTGGCTTCGATGATCCGGATCAAAATATTGGCATATTCCGGATTTGTAGCATATCCCGCTGTTTTCAGCCCCTTTGCCCAGCCTTTGTAATCAGTGATATCGAGTTTAAAAAGACCAGAATAGCGATCGCGGGAGATTAGAAATTGCGAATGATCTATATATGATTGCTCCGGGTTCTCATATACCCGAAAACATTCCTTCTCTGAATCATCATCCATCACGTAAGTTGGCCCAAGCCATTCTTTATGACATTTAATTCCAAAATGATTATTGGCATTCGTTGCCAGTTCGCTTGTCCCACAGCCCGATTCAAGCAATCCCTGTGCAAGGCATATGCTTGCCGGAATATGAAACATGTCCATCTCGCGCACGGCGATCTCCTGGTATTGTGAAATATAATTGGTATAAAGCGGGGTGCTGTATTTGGACTGGGCTTGCAGCAGAAATGGGATCAGCAGTAGAAGCAGAATATTAAAGATCGTTTTGTTTTGACTCATAATGTTGTCCGGAAGGTTCTATTTATGGAAGGTAAAATTACCTGATTTATCTGCATTCTCCTATACTTTCATCAACTGGAATATATTTATTTGATAAACAGCTACTTCTTTCATCTAAATAAGTTCCAAGTCACAAGTTCAAAGTTCCAAAACAAACACAAAGTCCCAGATCCCACATTACAGGTTGTCAAATATTATTATAGCAGTAACTGACTTATTTCTCATCCGGCGAATTACTTTTTAAAACTTTTGCAATAAACCTATGTATTCTTCTGTGATTAGTTCAAATATTGGTTTAGTGTTCACAGCATACTAAAAAGTTAAGAATATCTTGGATAACTAAAATGATACTGTTTTCTCTCGTATACTGACTGTTTGGTTTAATGAGTTGTTTTATAATTGGTTAAGAAAGTGCCGCCGCAAGACGGCATTTTCTTTTGGCTTAAGCACGACCCCAAAGGTCAGTTTTAGCCGTGATCATTAAAGGTCCGGATCATCGGGCAGAAGCGTTAATTTTAATTGTTCACGCAATGTAAAACTTCGACGATGAAATGGCGAAAGCCCAAACTGAATAACAGCTTTTCGATGTTCTGAGGTTGGATAACCTTTATTGCGCCACCACCCATAAATCGGATATTGCTCCGACAGACCTGTCATATATGTATCCCGGTAGGTCTTGGCGAGAATTGATGCGGCGGCTATCGACATATAATATGAATCGCCCCTCACAAAGCATTGGTGAGGTATATCACGGTAAGGCTTAAACCTGTTGCCATCAATTAACAACAATCCCGGTATGATCGCAAGGCCGCCAACTGCGCGTTGCATCGCCAGAATGGATGCATTGAGAATATTCATTTGGTCAATTTCCACATGGTCAGCAGTTGCCACGCACCAGGCCAGGGCTTCACTTTCAATTTCCATGCGCAGGATTTCCCGCATTTTTGCAGATAACTTTTTTGAATCGTTAATTCTGCTGTTCCGGTAATCCTCGGGTAAAATAACGGCCGCAGCAAACACAGGACCCGCCAGGCAGCCCCTGCCAGCCTCATCGCACCCTGCTTCGACGATCCCGGTTGAGTAATGGCTTATCAGCATGAAAATGAAATCATTAGATTATACATAAACTCGCGCCATTACAAGCAATATTAACAATAATCCTGCTAAAATTTCGAAAGTCCAGCTTGCTTTTTTCGTTGAAAACATATTGGCAAGGAAAAGCGCACCTGGCAAAGCTATAATTGCAAGGTGCCCGGGTAAGTTACTACCCGAAAGCAGGCCGCTCACTGCAGCAACTATCATGAAATCAACAATGATCCAGGTTTTACGCCGGATACTGATCAATTTATCCTGGATCAGGATGAGCTGCCGGAATACAGCCAACAATAATAGTAATCCGGTAAATCCAAGAAAAATCAGCTGCCATAAACGGAATTTCGGAAATTCATGGGTTACATTACTAAACAGACTGATATAATTTGTGAAGAATTCCTGAAGCTGGCCCTTCCAAAAATAATATGTCAACAAGTAAAGCACAGGTATACAAAAACCGATAAATGAAATGACCCATTCATGCCATGAGGCAATCCGGTAGGTTAACAGGCCCATCCAGATAAAAAGAATGAAAAGCACTGCAGGTGGATATAACAAGGCAGCAACCGACATACAAAAACTGGCTGAAAAAACCTGCTTGTAGGCTTGCACATCGTCCTGCATATTCACCATCAGAAACAAACTAAAGAATAAAAGCACGGATGCTGCCAGTGCAGGGCTTAAGATGATGGATTCCTGCAGACTCGCAGCTATGATGAAATAAAAAAGAACCGTCAGCAAACTATCCCGTGGATGAAGTCCGTTGGAAACGGCAAAGAAATAAAGGACAAATGCCTGGAACAGCATGATTGCCGGGGCTATGGAAATCCCAATAAGTGGCGAATTAACCAGGGCATTCACGATTAAAGAATGAAGCAGGAGCGTTTCCCTCGCAGGTAAAATTGCCAGGGGATGCAGAAATGCGGGCAGTATCAGCAGCGTCGCTATCGCGAGAACCAAAGCGAGTTGAAGCAGGGAATCAAGTCGGGTAAATAACCGGAACATTTGTTGTTTTTT
>JBBRRV010000048.1:0-18956 GCA_038246075.1 Bacteroidales bacterium | reverse complement strand
CTTTAAGGATAATTATCAGAACAATTATCTCATCATTCATGAAACGGCGCACGAATGGTGGGGCAACAGTGTTTCTTCAGCCGATTATGCCGAAGTATGGCTGCAGGAAGGTTTCGCCACATACTGCGAGGCCTTATATTTGGGAAAAACCAACGGGCCCGGAGCATACCTTAAAACTTTGCAGACATATTCCGATCTGATCAGGAATCAGCAACCCTTAGTAGGTCCGGAAAATGTAAGTTACTGGAACTACCGTGACAGCGATGTATACGTTAAAGGAGCCCTTATGCTGCACGCACTGAGGAATGCCATTGACAATGATGAGCTGTTTTTTGATATTCTCAGGACCTTCTATCAGTCACATAAATACGGAAAAGTGCATACCGGCGATTTTATCAGCCTGGTGAATAAAAAAACTGGTGACGATTACAGCTTGTTCTTTCAACAGTATTTGTACCACCGGGAAAGTCCGAATCTTGAATATTACTGCTATAAAACCGGAAACAATCAACGTTGCTTTGCCTATCGGCTGAGCAATACAATTCCCGGATTCACTATGCCCATGCTGGTCACCGTCGATGGAAAGATCACGAGGCTGAAAGCATCAGAGACAACGCAATATTTTTATTACCCTTCCCAAAGCACGGTAGATATCAATCATCAGTTATTTTATTCTTCCTGGAAAAAGAACAAGAGGTTGCGCAAATGATGTTGCGCAAATTGATTTAAAACCTGCTGCCAGGATGCTGTCCCTGACGGGTCCCGATGTAGTTTATAATGAGAAATTAATTTCAAATTGCAGGCATTTGTTGGAGCCTGAGTAAGATAGGTGATGAAAGTCCCGTGGGGGCCAAATATTGGTCGCAAAGAAAAAGATAAAGCTTCTAAAAGTTCCGTTAAGGACGATATACTTTTTTCTGAAAAATTTTATTGTAATAAAAAAACAGCCCTTTTTCATTTTCATGAGAAAGGGCTGTTTTAAAATATAAATAAATTGAGCCAATTGCTCAATAAGGCATACCGTTATTTGATTTCCCAGGTATCACCGCTGTTCAGCAGGTCGTCCACGCATTTGATCTTGGAGGTTGCTTTGGCATAAGTGATCTGTTCTTCCACGAGGTCGTCATAAGTCGGGTACATGGCAGCGCGGATAACACCAAGTGCTACCGGGTAATGTGGTTGTGACATTTTAGCGATCATGAGGTGAACGCCCGGATCCTGCTGGTATTTGTCATGTACAAGCAAATCCTCTTCGGTGATACCATTTTCGCCGATCGTTACGACCTCAAGGTGTGAACCTGCCAGGCGGATTCCTTTGTTCTTCGCTTTTCCGAAAATCATGGGTTCGCCATTCTTGAGAATGAGCTGATGGTCATCGCGAACGTCCTTCCCGGTAATGCTTTCATGTGTTTTGTCGGCGAAAATGACGCAGTTCTCGAGGATCTCAACCACTGAAGTGCCATCATGTTTGGCAGCTTCGAACATGATTTCGGTCATCATCTTGGGATTGGTGTCGATAGCGCGGGCAAAGAATGTTCCTTGTGCACCGAGCACCAATTCGCCGGGATTAAACGGATGTTCTATGGTTCCCTGCGGAGAGCTCTTTGTCACCGTTCCCATGGGCGTGGTAGGTGAATATTGCCCCTTGGTGAGTCCATAGATCTGGTTGTTGAAAAGCAGGATATTCACATCAATATTCCTGCGAATGATATGAATAAAGTGATTCCCTCCAATGGCAAGGGAATCGCCGTCGCCAGTGTTGATCCAGACGCTGAGGTGTGGATTGGCTACTTTAACGCCAGTGGCAATTGCTGCGGCACGTCCGTGGATCCCATGGATACCATAGGTATTCATGTAATATGGGAAACGCGAAGAGCAACCGATACCGGAAACCAGCATAAAGTTCTCTTTGCGGTAACCGATCTTTGGGAAAACGTTTGCAACTGATGATAAAATGGCATGAGCACCGCAGCCGGGGCACCATTTCACCATCTGGTCGCTGACAAAATCGTCCTTGCTGAGCTCTACATTAGAGCGTTCGATGGTTAAGTTCTGTATGTTGATCATATGGTTTCCTCCTCAAAAATATGTTTAAATCGTGCAACAAGTTCTGTTACCATAAAGGGCAAGCCCTGTACTTTGTTGTATTGCATGTATTGGTGTTGCGGGTGGGTCATGCGCAAGTAGTTCACGAATTGTCCGTTGTTCAGTTCACACACGATAATTTTTTTAAAGCCTTTTAAAACCTCGTCAGTGTTGCGTGGTAAAGGCATAATATAATTAAAGTGGGCATGGCTTACTTTTTTACCGCTTTTTCGGAGTTCTTCAGCAGCTTCCATTACAGCACCCTGCGTTCCGCCCCAACTTACCAGGAGCAGGTCGCCGGTGGAGTCACCTGTGATTTCCTGTTCAGGGATATAGTCGGCAATTTTCTGAATCTTAGCTTCCCGGAGATCAACCATTATCTGGTGGTTCATCGGATCAGTAGAAACATTACCGTCAATATTTGCTTTTTCGAGCCCGCCAACACGGTGGCGCAAGCCTTCTGTACCTGGCAACGCCCATTGGCGCACCAGTGTAACCGGGTCGCGGCGGTAAGGTTTATAATCGGGGTCGTTGGCTTCTGCTATGGGTGGAGTAATGTCCGGCAGATCGGCCACTTTCGGTATTCTGAAAAGCTGTGACCCGTTTGCGATATAACCATCGGTGAGCAGAATGACAGGTGTCATATGCTCCATGGCTATTTTGGCGGCTTCATAAGCGAAATAAAAACAATTTGCAGAAGTTGAAGCTGCTATCACAGCAACCGGACAATCGCCGTTACGGCCGAATAATGCCTGGTAAAGATCTGATTGTTCTGATTTGGTAGGCAATCCGGTGGAAGGACCGGCACGCTGCACATCAACAATTACGAGTGGAAGTTCCGTCATTACGGCCAAGCCGATTGCTTCGCTCTTGAGCGAAAGCCCGGGTCCGGATGTTGTTGTAAGCGCCAGTGAACCGGTATAAGAAGCGCCAATGGCGGAGCATATACCTGAAATTTCATCTTCTGCCTGGAATACTTTGGCACCAAGTGATTTATGCTTTGCCAGTTCGATCAGGATTTCAGTGGCCGGGGTTATGGGATAAGAACCCAGGTAAATCGGTCGTCCCGAGCGTTCGGAAGCTGCAAGAAAACCCCATGCTGTAGCGATGTTTCCGGTAATGTTGCGATACTTGCCGGGAATTATCTGGGCTTTAGGCACCATATAGGTGGATTGCAGCGCTTCTACTGTGTCGGCATAACTGAATCCGGCTTCGAGTACAGTTTTATTGGCAATAATGGCCTCGGGTTTTTTCTTGAATTTAGATTCAAAAAACTCAAAAGCGGTATTGAATTTCCAGCTGAATAAGTGATACATGATGCCCAGTGCAAACATGTTTTTACTCTTGTCTACGGTCTTGGAATCCAGATTAAGGTGCTTCAGACTCTCCCTTGTAAGTGTGGTGATAGGTGCCTTTACAAGGTTAAAATTGCTGAGACTGCCATCTTCAAGAGGATTGGTCTGATATCCGGCTTTTTTAACAGCAACATCTTCAAAAGCATCCGAGTCCACAATCAGTGTCGCACCTGGTTTGGCCCATCTGATGTTGGCGCGGAGCGAAGCCGCATTCATCGCAACCAGAACGTCGCAAAGATCGCCGGTTGTCTCAATTTTCTTTTTTCCTACGTGCACCTGGAACCCGGAAACACCAGCAACTGTATTGTGTGGTGCCCTTATTTCGGCTGGATAGTCGGGAAAAGTAGCAAGGTCGAGGCCTGCCAGAGCGGCAGTATCCGAAAACAGGGTTCCTGTCAACTGCATGCCATCGCCCGAATCGCCAACAAATTTCACAACAACATCATCACGTTCAACGGCTGTTGAATTTTTTTTAGTCATTTTCATATGGAGATTTTGGTATATCTGATGGCAAAGGTAATTCAATATTTTAGTTGCTTTGACAGGATTAAGGTTTTTTAACGGTGTGGGGTTGCCCGATAACTATTGATTCTAATGTTGTTGCAGCAATGAAAGCCAATTTAGAATGCGTTTAAATTTAACCGTCTCCGACTTCATGCTGTTTTAGTAGTATCTTTGCATCGCTTATTAATAACGCATTATTCATCATTTAAAAACAATTTACATGGCCTACTTAATTTCTGACGATTGTACCGCTTGTGGTACATGCATCGACGAATGCCCGGTAGAGGCAATTTCAGAAGGTGATATCTACAAGATTGATTCTGATGTTTGCACCGACTGTGGCTCGTGTGCTGATGTTTGCCCGGTAGAAGCAATTCACCCGGCATAGTCATCAAATCGGAGACATAATCCTCCTCACATTTGTAATCAGCCTGTCCTTATCGGACAGGCTTTTTTTATGTTAAAATCCGAACATTAGCCGGAAACAATTGTTTTGGTAAGTGGCTTGGACATTAAGGCAATAAATGCCAGATGTGGATGTGCACAGACAAATTGTTGAAAATGCATCCGTGCATATGAGATTCAGCTTCTGCCTATGATGATGTGTGCACTATAATCAAATGACAGCAAAAGGTATGGTATTATGGTTAACTTTGTTCATGCACATTCCAGGGGAACGGTTAACCCGGAAACATTTCCATCATTCAGATTAAATATTGAAGGGCAATTCCATGGATGAATTAACTTACCTGGGCAATGCCGACAGCAGTGCGATAGAGGAATTATACAATCGCTTCAGATCCGATCCTGAATCGGTGGAGACTGGCTGGCGGCGCTTCTTTGAAGGATTCGAATTTTCAGGCAAAATTGCCGGAGCTTCATCGGAAATGATGAATCCGGGTGAATTTAAGGTTATCGATCTGATAAACGGATACCGCAAACGCGGACATCTGTTCACACGCACCAATCCGGTTCGGACACGACGAAAATACAGCCCAACGCTTGATCTGGAAAATTTCGGACTCTCTGCTGCCGATCTTGATATTTCTTTTGAAGCAGGTCGCGAAATAGGTATAGGCAATGCTACCCTCCGGCAGATTCTGGTCCGCCTGGAGCAAACATATTGCCACTCCATCGGCGTTGAGTATGCCTATATCCGGCGCCTGGAAATAGAAAGCTGGCTGCGTACCACCATGGAAGCCAACTGCAATGCTCCTGCTTTTGATGCTGCCAGGCGGCGGGTCATACTGCAGAAATTGAGTGAAGCCGTTTATTTTGAACGCTTCCTTCACAAAAAATTTACTGGTGCGAAAAGGTTTTCTCTCGAAGGTGCCGAAGCACTCATTCCTGCGCTCGATGCCGTTATCCAAAAAGGTGCCGCTATGGGTATCGACGAGTTTGTTATCGGGATGCCGCATCGTGGCCGGCTCAACGTGCTGGCTAATATCCTGGGCAAGTCCTTTAAGGATATTTTTGCTGAATTTGAAAATAAATCCTACGACGATGAAACGCTGCTGGGTGATGTGAAGTACCATCTTGGCTATTCGTCGGAAAGGGTTACCCACGAAGGTAAGAAGATAAACCTGTCGCTTGCGCCGAATCCTTCGCACCTGGAGGCAGTTTCACCTGTGGTGGAAGGCATAGTCCGAAGCCGCATCGATTCGACTTATGAAGGAGACTCCAGCCGCATCCTGCCCATTCTTATCCATGGCGATGCCTCTATCGCCGGTCAGGGCATTGTATATGAAGTGATCCAAATGTCGGAACTGGCGGGCTATGGAACCGGGGGCACCATTCACCTGGTTGTAAATAACCAGATCGGATTCACCACCAATTACCTGGATGCACGCAGCAGCGTCTATTGTACCGATGTTGCCAAAACAATACAGGCTCCCATTTTTCACGTAAATGCCGACGATGTTGAAGCCGTGGTATATACCATTGAATTGGCAATGGAATACAGGAAACGGTTTAAGAAAGATATTTTTATTGACCTGCTCGGTTATCGCAAATATGGCCACAACGAAGGCGATGAACCTCGTTTCACACAGCCTGTACTATATAAAATCATTGAATCACATCCGAATCCCCGCGATATATATGTGGAAAAACTGATTGCAGAAGGCATTATCAATCAGCAGGATGCCGATGCCATTGAGCAGGATTTTAATATGCTGCTCGAAAGTGATCTGTCAGCATCAAAAGAGACTGAGAAAGCCCATGTCACACTCTTTATGCAAAATGCGTGGACACATATACGCCATGCCATGCCTGCAGATTTTGAAAAGCCGGTAGATACAGCCGTGAAGCTGGAGAAACTCCTTTCTATCGGACACAAGATAACCGGATTGCCTGCTGATAAAGATTTTTATAAAAAGATTGTCAAATTGATGGACGAAAGGCGGCATATGCTTGATGCGCCCGGCAAACTCGACTGGGCCATGGGGGAATTGCTGGCTTATGGGACGCTTCTTTCCGAAGGCTTTCCGGTGCGGCTCAGCGGGCAGGATTCCGAAAGGGGCACCTTCTCACACCGTCATGCTGTTATTACCATCGAGGATTCGGAAGAAAAATATACACCTTTGCAACATCTGGATCCCGGGCAGAAACCATTCCAGATCTATAATTCGCTACTTTCTGAATATGGCGTGCTTGGCTTTGAATATGGCTATGCACTGGCTTCGCCTGATGCGCTTACTATCTGGGAAGCGCAGTTCGGCGATTTCTTTAATGGTGCGCAGATCATTATCGATCAATACCTGAGCAGCGCGGAAGAAAAATGGCGCGTAATGTGTCCGCTGGTACTGCTGCTCCCTCATGGATACGAAGGCCAGGGACCGGAGCATTCCAGCGGAAGGATCGAACGGTTTTTAATCCTTTGCGCCGATCATAACATGCAGGTTGCCAATTGCACGACACCGGCAAATTTTTTCCATCTGCTCAGGCGACAGATGCTTCGCAATTTCCGCAAACCACTCATTGTGTATACACCCAAAAGCCTGTTAAGGCATCCGCGATGTGTTTCCGAACTCAGCGAGTTTACCCAGGGAGGCTTCCGCGAACTCATCGATGATGACTCCGTGGATCCTGCAGCAGTTAACCGTGTTGTGTTTTGCAGCGGAAAATTATATTATGAACTTGTTGACCACCGTGAAAAAACAGCAGCATTCAATACGGCCATCATCAGGCTGGAGCAGTTGTATCCATTACCTTTGAAGCAAATGCGCGGAGTAATAGACCGTTACCCAAATGCCGCACGCTATGTATGGGCGCAGGAAGAACCGGCCAACATGGGGGCCTGGTCCTTTATATTACGCAACTTCAAAGAAGTGGAGCTGTTGATGGTTGCCCGCCCCGAAAGCGGCAGCCCTGCCACCGGCTCAGCCAGATTGCATGCAATTCGTCAACAGAAGATCATCGAGAAATCTTTTGGAGCATGTACCTGTGAAAATGCCAACATTACATGCCGCATGACCTGCGCTCCAACAGAATGGAACATACTCACCGAAAACGAAGCCAAATTGAAATAAAAGAAAGCGAAATTACCTCCATGTAAGATATGCCAAAATCAGAAATACTATGATCGAAGTAAAAGTTCCCAGCCCGGGAGAATCAATTACAGAAGTTCAACTGGCCAACTGGCTGGTAAAAAATGGCGAAACAGTGGATAAGGACCAGGAAATAGCTGAAATTGATTCTGACAAGGCAACACTTACCATCAGTGCCGAAGAAAGTGGTGTAATCACATTGCTGGTCGAAGCTGGTGAAACGATAAAAGTAGGGACAACAGTTGCACAGATCATCCCAGGGGAAAGCAAACCTGTCCTTAAATCAATTCTTACTGAATCAAAAGTGGCTGAGGTTGTTCCTGAAAAAGCTGCCCGTATTGAATCCCTTTCGGAAAAAATTCAATCACAACCTTTGACAGAACCCGATATTTCCGGGATTCACATTACGCCCCTGGCGCGGAAGCTCATGGAGGAAAAGCAACTCAGCGAAAAGGATATCGTCGGACAAATCACTCACATGCGTATTTCCCGCCGCGATGTGATGCAGGTAGTTTCAGCTCCTGAGGCGATGCAGATGCCTGCCGCAGCAAAAAAGGCAGCATCCCGTGAAACAGAACGTAAAAAGATGACCACGCTCAGGATCAGGCTAGCCAAGAGGCTGGTAGCTGTTAAAAGCGAAACGGCTATGCTGACTACTTTCAACGAGTTGAACATGAGTGCTATCCTGAACCTTAAAAAGCAGTACAACGAAAAATTCAAAGAGAAGTATGGTGTTGGCATCGGGTTTATGTCCTTTTTTACCAAGGCCGTGACCATCGCACTGGAGCTGTTTCCCCAGGTGAATGCCATGATTGATGGCGAGGAGCTGGTTTTTCATAAATATGTTGATATTGGTATTGCTGTGAGTGCCCCAAAAGGCCTGGTAGTTCCGGTAGTGCGCAACACTGAAACACTCAGTCTTGCCCAGATAGAGATCAGGATCAAAGAACTGGCAACGCGGGCCCGCGACAACAAATTAACACTGGATGAAATGACCGGGGGCACCTTTACAATTACCAACGGAGGTGTTTTTGGCTCCATGATGTCCACGCCCATTCTTAATCCTCCACAGAGCGCTATCCTGGGGATGCACAATATTATAGAACGTCCGGTTGCCATTGCAGGCCGGGTAGAGATAGCCCCGATGATGTACCTGGCACTTTCCTACGATCACCGTGTAATTGACGGCAGCGAGTCGGTGAGGTTCCTGGTTAAAGTGAAAGAGTTGCTGGAGAACCCGGCGAATATGCTTTTCGAAGGCAGGGATCCTGAGCGTGTGTTGCTGGGGCTTTGAAAGACATATAACGCATGGAGGGAGCTGGTAGATTTGAGAAACCGTTCCCGGTGTGATTTTCCAATTCAGATATTTCCGTTAAATCCAAAGTCCGGTTAGGTTACCGGTAAACAAATTATGGTTGAAGTTTATGCGACACATCTCATACCTGACGAAGAATTTCTACAGGTAAGCGCAAGATTGATGAGTTATTTGCCCGGACCAGCACAAGCGAGGTTCTCGCGTTTGAGTAGGGGTGCTGATGTACAGCGGAGTTTGCTTGGTGAATTGCTCGCACGCTACCTGCTTGCAGACAGGCTGAAGATCAGTTGCAATAAAATCATTTTTGTCACCGGTAAAAACGGAAAACCTGCATTTCCACAAGCGCGTAATTTGCATTTTAATATTTCCCATTCCGGTCAGTGGGTAGTTTGTGCTCTAGCAACAGTGCCTGTGGGTGTGGACGTAGAGCGCCTCCGGAAGGTGAATCCCAGCCTGGCCGAACGCTTCTTTTCTCCCGATGAAGTGGCCACATTAAGGGCTTTGCCTGAAGAGATGCAAACTGAAAAGTTTATCCAACTGTGGACCCTGAAAGAAAGCTTTCTGAAAGCCATCGGCCGGGGACTTACACGAAATCTCAATTCATTTTCGGTACATGAGCAGCATGGGATGTACACCATAACGGGCGATGATTCCGCCTGCGATTATCATCTCAGGATTTTCCCGCTTGCTCAGGATTATATGCTGGCAGCATGTGCTCCTTCTGCTGACTTTTGCCATCACATCGAAATAATCAGCATTGACCAACTGCAAATCGCTTTGGCGCCATCAACATAATCATCTTCCTACTTCTGAATGTTTCAGGATATTGTAGAGCAACTCCCTTGCGCGGAAGAGCTGCGCCTTCACCGTGCCGGGTGGCAGGTTGAGTTCCTGGGCGATTTCATCGTATGAATATTCTTTGTAATAGCGCAGTTCAACCAGCGTACGGTAATGTGGTTTTAGCTTTTCAACCACGGCTCGCATCATCTTAACCTGCTGGCTTTTTATCAGGCATTCTTCCGGATCGGGCGTCGGTGAAGGTGTATCATCCGGCTGGTCAACTTCGCCCGGCGATTCTGAGCCCATATCCAGGGACTGACCGCTTTTTTTGTTTTTGCGCAGGAAATCGATGCAATTATTGGTTGCGATGCGGAAAAGCCAGGTGCTGAAAGCAAAGTCAGGCGTATATTGATCGAGTTTGTTGAAGGCCTTACTGAAGGCTTCGATGGCCAGGTCATCTGCATCAGCTGGATTGTTGGTCATCTTCAGCAGCATGAAGTAAAGCGCATCTCGGTAATGCTTCATCAGCGCAGCATATGCTTTTTGGTCCCCTTTTTCAACAGCAAGTCTCACCAGCTTATAGTCGCGGAGAGCTTTGTCGGTGAATTTGGGTGCTACTTCCATGGGATCTTAGGCTGAAATAAATTAGACAATCCTACCAACGGATTAAAGAGGACAAAAAACACCTCATACAAAGGTAAAAGTAATAGTAAATTCTTTTCTTCCAGTTGTATCATGCATTTTTTAAAGATAATAAACTGGCTGATGAGCCGAATCCCGAAAATGCCCAAAACTATCTGGTACATCCATCCCTGGCTGATAAGTGCAACAAAACTCGCCAGGAAAACAAACTGGCTTCCTATATATAAGCCTAAAATAAATTTATGTCGTGTTTTATAATATTTCCCTGAACTGAAGTGTCGGCGTTTCTGTCGCATCCATGCACTGATGGTGGTTTTGGCCTGGGAGAGCGTATGGCTGCCTGCTGTTATTTCGATGGTTGTATTGTGGCTTGTAGCCGCTTTGTTGACGAACAGGTCGTCGTCGCCCGAAGGGATCTGGTAGTGGGAGATAAAGCCATTATGCTTATAGAAGAGCGATTTGCGGTATGCCAGGTTACGACCTACACCCATGTATGGAAAGTGAGCCAGCGCCAGGGATAAATATTGCATGGCAATGTGCAGCGTGTCGAACCGGATGAGCTTGTTGAGCAAACCAGGGCCGGGCTCGTAAGCCCCATACCCCAGCACAATTTCGATACCGGGTGTAAAATTGCGCTGCATCTGCCTCAGCCACTGGCTGCTGCGGGGCTTGCAATCAGCATCTGTGAGAAGCAATAGTTCGTGCTTTGCCGATTTGATACCTATAGATAAGGGGAATTTCTTACCACTGAAAAAATTCAACGTCTGTGATATGGTGACGACTTTCAGCTTCTTAAACTCCAAAGCCAGGTCCTGAAGCAGGAAATTACTTTCGTCATCGGAATTATCGTTTACAACCACTACTTCAAAATCGGGATAATCCTGCTGAAGGATGAGCGGTAGGTTCTCGGCAAGGTTACGATATTCATTGCGGGCGCATATGACTACCGACACGGGCTGATCCGGAGCGCTGTTATCTGTGCGCTTATGTCTGAAAGCCAGGTGTGCAAATACACCCCAGTAAAAAACAAGTTGTAGCAAGGCAGAAAAAATGAGAACGGCAAGTATACTAAACAAGAGCGGTTCTTCTCGGAAATAGGTAAGGAGCATTAGGATGCAGTATTGGTGCCACAAAAGTATTTAATCTGAAAGGAATAAAATCTATCTTTGTGAAAAAAATAATAACAATCGCCAGGGTCGATAGAACAGTTATTTACAGTGCATTACGGCCACTTGCCCAGGCTACTGTTCATTCAATTTAACGATTTCCAGCCCAGGGCCTTATCACATCCGGATGAAGTTTACATTAGAAGCACAGGATAAGCACTCCTCGGCCCGTAGTGGCTTGATTACAACAGATCACGGCACCATTCAGACACCAATTTTTATGCCGGTGGGCACTGTGGGAACTGTTAAGGCTGTGCATTTTCGTGAGTTGCGCGACGATGTTAAGGCGCAGATTATCCTTGGAAACACCTACCATCTCTACCTCAGGCCAGGTCTTGATGTGATCAGCGAAGCCGGGGGTCTGCATAAATTTAACGGATGGGACCGTCCAGTACTCACTGACAGTGGCGGATACCAAGTGTATTCTCTTGCCGAAAGGCGCAAACTCAACGCCGATGGTGTTGTTTTTCAGTCACATATTGATGGCTCCCGGCATATATTCTCTCCTGAAATAGTCGTTGATATCCAACGTACCATCGGTGCCGATATCATGATGGCTTTCGATGAATGCACTCCTTATCCCTGTGAATACGATTATGCGGAGCGTTCCATGAACATGACCCATAAATGGCTTCACCGCTGCCTTGAACGATACAGTCAAACCGAATGCAGTTATGGTTACCATCAGTCGTTGTTCCCCATCGTACAGGGTAGTGTATACCGCGACCTGCGCATTAAATCGGCCGAAACGATAGCTGCCTGCGGTGCGGATGGTAATGCCATCGGGGGATTATCCGTAGGTGAACCTATTGAAATGATGTATGAACTGACCGAACTGGTTTGCAGCATATTGCCTGCCGATCGTCCGCGTTATCTCATGGGTGTGGGAACACCCTCGAATATCCTGGAAAGCATTGCATTGGGCGTGGACATGTTCGATTGTGTGATGCCTACACGCAACGGACGTAACGGTATGTTATTCACCTCGCAAGGCATTCTGAATATGCGTAATGAAAAATGGAAGAATGATTTCTCGGTAATAGATCCCGATGGCACTTCTTTTGTTGATAAGGAATACTCCAGGGCGTACCTGAGGCATCTGTTTGTTTCAAAGGAGATTCTGGGACCCATGATTGCCAGCCTGCATAATCTTACGTTCTATCTCTGGCTGGTAGCCGAGGCACGTAATCAGATTATTGCCGGTACTTTCACCTCCTGGAAAAACATCATGGTTAAACGTTTGGCTCACAGGCTTTGATTCCGGGAAAATGAAGAATATATTTAAAGACAAACTGACGATCATTGATATTTATATCATCCGGAAATTCCTGGGGACGTTTTTCTATGCCATTACATTGCTTGCCATCATCATCATCATCTTCGATATTTCGGAAAAAATAGATGATTTCATTGAAAAGAGTGCACCTCTCTCAGCGATCATTTTTGATTATTATTTGAACTTTCTGCCCTATTTTATCAACCTGTTCAGCGCGCTGTTCACCTTTGTGGCGGTTATTTTCTTTACCTCGAAGATGGCATCGAATACCGAAATTATTGCCATACTCAACAGCGGCATCAGCTTCTGGCGTTTACTGAGACCCTATATGATATCCTCACTTATCCTGGCTATCATATCGCTGATTTTGAGCAATTTTATCATTCCCGTTACCAACAGGAGGATGGTGGATTTTGAGAAAAAATACATCCAGGGAGCAGCCCATACCGAAAGTATGAACATCCATATGCAGGTGTCGCCCGGAACATTCATTTATGTGGAGAGCTATAACGCACAGGCAAAAGTCGGTTACCGGTTTTCGATGGAAAAGCTGGATGCCAAAGGGCTGTTATCTAAATTTTCGGCAGACTTCATTACCTGGGATAGTATTCAGCGAAAATGGAAAGCGGATTCCTATGTTGAGCGTGATATTGACGGAATGAAGGAGAAAATTACCCGGGGCAAGTCAAGACTTCTAATGATAGCCCTGGAGCCAAAAGATTTTACCCTGAACGTCGACGATACCAAGGTGATGAATTACTGGGATCTGCGTAATTTTATCGCACGCGAAAAGATGCGTGGATCGCCGACTGTGGCGAAGTTCGAAGTGGAGAAATACAAGCGCATCGCATTTCCTTTTGCAACGCTGGTGCTTACCCTTATCGGATTTGCACTCTCGAGCCGGAAAGTCAGAGGGGGCACCGGAGTGCATCTGGGGCTCGGTCTCACCATCAGTTTTGCATTTATTCTCTTCATGCAGATATCCACGGTATTTGCAACTTTTGGCAGTTTACCACCCATTGTGGCTGTGTGGATTCCTAACTTTCTCTTTGGCCTGGTAGGGGTTTATTTGCTGCACAAGGCGCCAAAATAATTTCTGTGATTGTTGCACCCGGCTGACGCAAGTCCGTGACTTGTAACACCAGATACTGAATATCCGGGAAGAAGTTAAAAACTATACTTCGCCTTCCCAGTAGAACATTCCTGCGAATTTTGCCTTGAGTTTTGGTGCTGAGGTAAATATCCCGTATACAGCTGATCCGCTGCCTGATAAAGAGGCATATAAAGCACCGCAATCGTAAAAGGCTGTCTTGAGTTCTTCAAGGGCAGGATAAATCGGGAATAAAGTGTCTTCAAACTGGTTTTTAAGGACTCCTTTCCAGGCCGAGGGCGAAAAATCGGTCAGTGTGGCTGGAGAAAAATCCCCCGCATGCGGCGTTATACCGGCGTAGGCCTCTGATGTTGAAATGTGAATGTCGGGCCGTGCTATACAAACGGTATGCCCACCAAGGTCGATGCCCGCAGGCTTGAGTATGTCACCACGACCCGTTGCCAAAGCCGGAACATTGTCAATAAAAAAGGGGCAATCCATGCCCAGAAGGGCAGATAATTCTTTAAGCTCATCATTTTCCAGTCCCAGGTTGAAAATTTCATTGAGCATGCGAAGGGCGAAAGCTGCATCTGCCGATCCCCCGCCAAGCCCTGCACCTGAAGGAATTATTTTTTTGAGCTTCATCTTTATGGCCGGCAGACCAAATCGGTTTTTTAATAACTGGTATGCCTGTACGCAAAGATTGTCTGCTTCACCACATTCAATTTTCAGGCCACTGCTGACAAAAGAAAATTTATCATCACCGGAAATAATGATTCCGAGCTCATCGCAGAGTGGCACAGGATATAATACCGATACGATATCATGATATCCGTCAGGGCGTTTTAGCGTTATGTTAAGACCAAGATTGATTTTGGCGTTGGGATATGTAATCATTTGTGGTTGTAAGTTATTTATGCGTGTAAAGATAAGCAGCATTCCCGGTCTTTTTTTTTGATGGAAATAATTATAGTGTCGCCTGCTTAATCAAACAAAAGAGGGGAGGTTCTTTTACAGCGCCTGGAATACATGTCGTCATATTTAATCCGGCGCAATGCATTATTGCAATCAACAAATCCATATATTTGCACAAAGCAGGAATAATAGCCAGGATAATTCGTCATAATGCATTGTTATTCAGTGATGTATGATGCGCTGAGATAATGAACCGTATTTCCATTTTCATCTTTTTCTACCAGCTATGGGCATGTTATACGATAAGATCTCGCAGGATGTCAGGTTTGTCGAAAGCCTGAAAGCCTGCAGTAATTGCGGGACCTGCACCGCTATTTGTCCGGCGGCTGAATTTTACGATTACGACCCCCGTATTATTGCTGATACGGTTCAATCAAAAGATGAAGCCCGCATCGAAGCGCTGTTACGAAGTGAAACAATCTGGTATTGCGGGGAGTGCATGTCGTGTAAAACCCGCTGTCCACGTGGTAATACGCCTGGCCTGATCATTATGGCCCTCCGCTCGCTTTCGCAGGATCTGGGCATGTTTACCGATTCCGAAAAAGGCAGACAGCAGCTAGCCATCAAACGCACCATTGGCGAAACAATGCTCAAATATGGCTATTGCGTCCATCCCGATATACTCGATCCCGGCATGCATCCCGAACAAGGCCCGGTATGGGAGTGGGAAAAGGAAAACATTGAGGGCGTCATGAAACGGCTTGGCGCAAATTATAAGGGCGAAGGTCCAGGTATCATGCGCCGCATCCCGCAGGAAGCATTGGACGAACTGCAAAGCATTTTCGATGTTACGGGAGGCACCGCCCGTTATGATTGCATAGAGGCATTTTCCAAAATTAAGGCTGAAGAAATGGGCCTTGAGTTTGGGCAGGGAATCGACAGTGAATACTTCCGTTTCGTATATACAACCAACAATGATAAACATTCAAAGGAATGAACATTGAAGGCAAGCGCCTGCTGTGGCAGGATTACCAGAAAGAAATAGCCGACGACAGCTATTATTATGCACGAAGCTGCATCCGGCAGAATTTTTTCCCCGGTTCCGAAACGGCGTTTCTGCGTATTCTCAGGGATGAACTCGGGAAAGATATTCATGAGGAAGCAGCACACACTTCATGCACTGGCATTGGTTATCACACCGATATCATTCCTTTTGAAACAACCATGACCGTGGTTGCCCGGCAATTTTCGCTCATGACAGAGGCGGGTTATCACAACTTCGTTCCTTCCTGCATTACATCATTCGGGCTTTATACCGAGATTCTCGAAACATGGCATCATTTTCCGGAAGTGGAAGAAAAGATTCGTCAGTATTTGCGTAAAGCCACCGGCCGTGAATTTGAAAAACCTTTAAACCTTGCCCATTCAAGTGATATCATTTATAAATTCAGAAATGAGATTGCCGCAAAAGCCAAATACAGGCTGGTCAACAAACTTACAGGTGAACCGCTCAAGGTGGTGGAGCATATAGGGTGCCATTATTCTAAAATGTTTCCGCACAAAGGTATTGGCGGTGCAGAGTATCCCTATGTTCTTGCCGGAATGATTGAAGCCTGGGGAGGCGAAGTGGTTGATTATCCGGAGCGCCGGCACTGCTGCGGATTTGGGTTCAGGCAATATGTGGTTAAAGCCAACCGGGGGTATTCCTTATCATGTTCACGCAAAAAATTTGAGTCCATGGAACCCTATGAACCAGATATGATCATTACCAACTGTCCCGGATGCCCGATGTTTCTCGACAGGTGGCAGTATGCCCTGAGCGAAATGGAAGGCAAGACCTATGGGAAGAATGGCCATGGAATACCAGTGTTCACCTATGAAGAGGTTGCCGGCCTCGTGCTGGGCTACGATCCCTGGGATTTGGGATTGCAGGTTCACCAGGTGCCGGCGGAACCCTTACTCGACCTGATGGGTATAGCATATGATAAAAACGCCAAGTTCAAAGGTTTAAATGGCGAGGACCTGGGGCGCCCTGAGCGTCCGGCGTTTCTTAAATTCTATAAGGATGAAGATGAATAAACACGTTGCCATCATCGGGGGAGGACCATCAGGACTTGAATGTGCTGCTGCACTTGCTAAAATGGGTGTCAGCGTAATGCTGTTTGAGCGTGAAACCGAAACCGGTGGTCATCTCAGGCAATGGAATGAATTGTTTCCCGACCGGCGTAGCAGCAAAGATGTATTGAATCTCTTGCGCGGAAATCATCAGACTGATGGCATTGAAATATTTTCAGCTACAACGGTTAAACGTATCGGGATGACCGGGGGCAAATTTACTGTTTATGCCGGGGATATGGAACCCTGCCTGGCTGATGCTGTTGTACTGGCAACGGGATTCGATCTTTTCAATGCCACAAGGAAGGAAGAATATGGCTATGGCATCTACGATAATGTCATAACGAGCGCCGATCTTGAACAAATGTTTGCTACGCCCGAAAAGCTGCTTACACACCAGGGTATTGCGCCCAGGCGCATTGGGTTTGTACATTGCGTCGGATCACGTGATGAAAAAGCAGGAAATCTTTATTGTTCCAAGGTTTGCTGCATTACCGCCGTAAAGCAGGCCATTGAGATCCGGCAATTGCTGCCGCAAAGCCAGGCTACTTGCTTTTATATGGATTTGCGCTTGTACGGAAGGCATTTCGATGAGCTTTATAGTGAAGCCCAGGAAAAATGGAACGTGAATTTTATCCGGGGCAGGCTTTCAGAAGCATTTGAGGACAAAGACGGATCTGTCATAGTAAAAGTGGAAGATACGCTTACCGGCAGGCCATTAAAAATGAATGTTGATTTGCTGGTATTAATGGCTGGCATGGTGCCATCTGCCAATACACCGGAAATCATAACGAAGAAGCCTGTTGTAATTGGTCAGGATGGATTCATGCTGCCACCCGATCCGCATGTTGCCAACAATACATCAGATACTCCAGGATTGTTCTTTGCCGGAACATGCACCGGGCCAAAATCGATTTCCGAAACACTGGCAGATGCACGCGCAGCTGCCCTGGAAGTATTGAGTTTCCTGAAGGACGACCAACAGTGAAATTGTGGCTCAATCAGTAACTAAATTGCAGATTTGAAATACATTGAAATACATAGAATTATTTGACCCTGCCATCAAAATTTGATGGAACATGGGACATGGGACATGGAACTTGGGACTTGGAATTTTGAATTTATTTAGAAGATATAATAAGCTAGTTATCAGTTAAATATATTGTATTAAGCACAAGGTAATAGCACAACAAACGCTACTTAGTAATGACCAATTGGGGATACCAGGTTCAGAAGGACAGGCAGATCGATTTCGAAGCAAACAACCATCAGGTTTCAGATGAGGTTGAGCAGCGCGAACCCTCGATCAGGCTTTGCATTTCGTGCGGAACTTGCGCTGCAACTTGCTCTGCCGCTGTATTTACCAATTTCAGTCTGAGAAAAATTATTCTGTTGGTGCGCAGGGGTGAACTCCAGGGCCTGGAAAGTGAGTTGACAAAATGTATGTTATGCGGTAAATGTCAATTGGCTTGCCCGCGTGGGGTAAATACAAGGAACGTTGTGCTGCAGATTGGTAAAGCCTTACAAAAGTACAAGCCATGACCTTCAACCTCTTCGTACTTCCTTTCTTCCTGGGATTGATATTCCTGCTGATGACACTCACCTTGCGTTATTCACGCTGGATCGCAGCGCTCCATCCGGATCAGAAAGCAACGCTTCGAAAAGGCATCAGCTTGAGCGCTATTAAAGATGCACTTGGTGAAGTCTTTATGGAAAGCCTTCTGCACAGGCGCATGTTCAGGCGAAATGCGCTGATGGGATACATGCACATGAGTTTTGCTTTTGGGTGGTTCCTTCTGATAGTGATAGGAAACATAGAATCCCGCGTATACAGTGGTGGCCATATCAATCCGCCCTATTATCCTATTTTCCTGAAGTTTTTCATTCATGATAAACGGGTTCTTCCATTTGAAATCAATACGATCCCCGGGGTTTTCAGGTTTTCGATGGATCTTGTTCTGTTGATGATCCTTTCCGGACTGGCACTCGCCATGTTGAAGCGACTGCGTTCCAAATGGTTTGGGATCAGGCGGACTACCAGTCTTAAACAGATTGATAAGGTTGCGCTTACTGCTTTATGGTTGATTTTTCCCCTTCGGTTACTGGCTGAGAGCCTTACCGCAGGTATGTACCAGGGTGGCGGCTTCCTTACCAATACGCTGGGT
>JBBRRV010000047.1:0-19025 GCA_038246075.1 Bacteroidales bacterium | reverse complement strand
TTACTGCTCCAGGCCCTCAGCCATTCCTCATCGGCTGCGTTGCTACAGATAGCGAACTGGCCACCGATACGGGTATCGGTTGGATGGACTGGACTACAGCTGCTAATTTCGGCTACTTCAAAGGCGCCATTGACGAGTTGAAAATTTACAATACGGCCTTGAATGAAGGACAGGTTTCGAAACTTTATGCCGACGAAAAACCATTATAGGTTGATTTGGTTTAATTGTTAATGTGTGTTTAGGGGTAAGGCTCAGGTTTCTTGCATAGAGGTTGCAGAAGCCTGAGCCTCCCCTTTTTATGAGGCAATAGGCAGTGGTTAAAAGTTAAAAACTAAAAACTAAAAACTAAAAACTAAAAGTTAAAAACTAAAAACTAAAAACTAAAAGTTAAAAGTTAAAAACTAAAAACTAAAAGTTAAAAACCAAAAACTAAAAACTAAAAATTAGATGGGAAGAATCAGCGAGAGGGTGAAGGGGCGAGGGGGCGATATACCTTCAAAATTCGACTTTGAAATTTGAAATTTGGGGCCTGGAACTTGGGGCTTGGAACTTGGAACTTGGAATTTGAGACTTGGAATTTATTTAGATGGAAGCTAAAACATGATTCGCCTGGTATTTACATATTTACTTCTCATCATCGCGTTCAGCGTTTCGGCCCAGACCAGTCCGGTAGCAGGGCATGAACAATGGTGGAAGGAATCCGTGTTTTACGAGATTTATATGCCTTCTTTCCAGGACAGCGATGGCAATGGCTACAGTGATTTCAAGGGGATGACATCAAGGCTGAATTATCTGCAGTCGCTCGGCATCAAAGGTATCTGGCTCACCCCTTTCCTGAAATCGCCAAAGGTTGATAATGGCTACGATATTTCAGATTATTACACAATTGATCCTGTGTACGGCAGCATGGACGAATTCAAAATATTTCTGGATGAGGCACACTGCAGGGGAATCAAGGTCATCATGGATATGGTGGTTAACCATACCTCAACGGAATGCACTTGGTTTACGGAATCCCGGAAATCAAGGGACAATCCTTACCGCGATTATTATCTCTGGCGTGATAAGCCCAATAACTGGGAGTCGTTTTTCGGCGGAACAGCCTGGGAACACGATAGTCTCACCAACCAGTATTACTACCATAAGTTTGATAAGCGGATGGCCGATTTGAACTGGTCGAATCCCAGGGTGGTTGAAGAAATACAAAAGGTGCTCCGTTACTGGCTCAACCTGGGCATTGACGGCTTCAGACTTGACGTAATAGACTTTCTGACAACCGATGGGATCAGGGCAGATAACCCGATAAAGGAGGGTAAACAGGAACATCTTTACGACATCGGGCAACCCGGCGTAAAAGATGCCATGCGGAAAATTAAATCAACCATCAACGCCTATGAAAACCGGTTCGTAGTGGGTGAAATAGGCAGCGATAACCTGCAGGTCCTCAGCCAATATCAGGGGCACGATCTCATGGACGTAGTCTTCAATTTCAACTTCGGCAGCATACCCGGATTTTCAGTTGACCGGATTTTCAGCGAATTGCAAAGCATGGAAAAAAGCATGGGCGGTTATCCCACACTATTTTTTGGCAGCCACGATATGCCCAGGCTGATGGACCGGTTGGCCGGCGAAGATCCTGCCAGAGCCGGGGCACTTGCAGCCCTGATGCTCACTGCCAGGGGAGTTCCTTTTATTTACTATGGCGAGGAAATCGGCATGCAAAATATAAATGCCACCACACTGGATGAAATGGCCGATATCCAGGGAAGAACACAATACCAACTGTCATTGCAGGCCGGCAAAACGCCCGAAGAAGCGCTTACTGAAGGCAATAAACAAAACAGGGACAAGTCGCGCAGCCCCATGCAATGGGACGAAAGTACGAATGCCGGTTTTTCAACAGGCAAACCCTGGATCAAGGTTCAGGAAAACGACAAGCATGTCAATGTCAGGCAATCATTACATCAAAAAAAATCTCTGCTGAATACGTACAAATCCCTCTTGGCATTGCGGAACAGCGAAAAGGCCCTTCAATACGGGAAGTACGAACGACTCGAACTTAAAAATGACATGATCCTTTTTACGCGCTCCTATGCAGGAGATCGCATTACCGTTATGGTTAATTTTGGAAAAGAAATAAAAACCAAACTCCCTGCCGGCGCCAAAGTGCTGATGGGGGATTCAACATTGAAAACCAATGATTTTTTGATTTACCGGAATTAAAGAAATGTAGTAAGGTTGTTTGGCTGTTGATAAGTAATTTCATCATTTCAAACGAATCAATCCATTCAATCACATCAATCCTTTCAATCCTGTCAAAATATTACATATGAAAAAAATTCTACTATACCTCAGCCTTATATTCATCACGCTGCCGGTTATAGCCCAAACCGGCCAGCTGAATATAGCACGCATAAGCCTGATGCCGGATCTGCCGGCGCCGCTGCTCATCCGGGACTGGAAAATAGTTGCCCGGGATTACGACAGCTATGTTTTCGACATGACCAAAACAGGGCAGTATCTGCCCTTGTCGCGGTTGGGAACCCAGGGCGTATTCAATTATGCCGATAACACACCCATTTATCTTGACTCCTACGTGGGTGCCGCCAGCCATCCCAACCAGGCAGAAGCCATTAATATCATTCCTGCCATCGTCGGGGCTTCACTCGCAGGTATTGATAAAAGCAACCAGAACGGGATGGACTGGGTCAGTAAGACCAAAGATTTCTTCAACCTTAAAAACGGCCAGCTTGTATACCTGAATGACTATTCAACGACTTCGGGCAACGACTGGTGGTATGATGTAATGCCCAATGTTTTCTTTTACCAGCTTAAGTCATTATATCCCGCGGCAGCACCTGAATTCAGCACGCAATTTACCACGGTAGCCGACCGCTGGCTGAATTGTGTCAAACTGCTTGGCGGAAGCACAACCCCCTGGGCGAAGCCCAATATGAACTACCGGGCCTTTAACCTCATCACCGGCCTGCCCCTCAATGAAAGTGTTCCTGAACCTGAAGCGGCCGGCAGCATTGCCTGGCTGCTCTATAATGCCTGGCACGAAACCGGAAACCGAAAATATATCGAAGGCGCCCAACAGGCCATGGATTTCCTGGGCGGATTCGGGTCAAATCCTGCCTATGAACTTCAGTTGTCATATGGGACGCTGACAGCTGCCAAAATGAACGCCGTTGAAGGGACAAACTATCCCGTGCAGAGAATGCTCGACTGGTGTTTCGACCGTGGTGCACTCAGGGGATGGGGCTCCATTGTGGGAACCTGGGGCAGCTATGATGTCTCCGGCCTGATTGGTGAAGCCAATGATGGCGGCAACGATTATGCTTTTGTTATGAATGGTTTTCAGCAGGCTGCCGCCCTGGCACCTTTGCCCAAATACGACAAGCGCTATGCAAAAGCCATTGCCAAATGGATCCTCAATATAACCAATGCCAGCCGGCTGTTTTACTGGAATGCACTGCCTCAGGTCCAGCAGGATTCCTATGCATGGGCTTCGGTAAACGATCCAGCGGCCTGCATCCCGCATGAAGCGATGAAACAGGTGTTGCTGGGACAAAGTCCTTATGCTACCGGCGATGCCATAGGCGGCGGCTGGGCAGCAACAAACCTTTCACTCTACAGCGGTTCAGGCGTCGGATACCTAGCAGCTGTGGCCGAAAAAACAAATGTTCCCGAAATCCTGCAGATAGACCTGAATAAAACTGATTTCTACGGCGCCAATGCTTTTCCTTCCTGGCTGTACTTTAACCCAACCCCGGCCAGCCAACAGGTAACTGTTAATCTACCCGCCGGTACATTCGGCGTTTATGATGCCATAACGGAAATTGTACTAAATGCATCAGTTACAGGTACTTTCCAGCTAACCATTCCGGCCGGGGAAACAAGACTGATCAGGTTGTTTGTGGCAGGCCTGATACCCGAAAGCCGAAACGGAAAACTTTATATCGGCAGAGATGTGCTTGATTATCATTACCAATATGACTATTCAGAAAACCTGCGGATCAAGGCTATTTCAACAGATCACAACCCTGTTGTCATCAATTCTGCGTTCACTGCCTATTGCGAGCCGGGAAATGTCCTCCCCGGAGACCTGGTACAGTTTGAATGGTTTGTTAACGATGTTCCTGTTGCCGGTCAGAGCCTGTCGGCGGTGCAGCTTACCGCACCGGCCGCACCTGCGCAGAGTGTGCTCAGGTGCAGGATCACTTTCAACGGCAAGACTGCTGAGGATACGCTTCATCTGCGGATCGTCGCGCATATCGCCACGCCACCTGTGGTGACCGGCATACAATCTGCTTCAAAATATGCCGTTATCAGCGGCCAGAACACCTTTACGGCACTTGTTACACCTGCGCAGGGTGAAGTACTTACCTATGCATGGAGCGCTTCATCAGGGGTGTTGGCCCAAAGCACCGGAAACCCGGTTAGCTGGCAGGCACCGGCAACACCGACTGTGGCAGCAATTACGGTTAAGGTCACCAACCAGGATCTGCTTTCCACCACGGTATCCGCCGGAGCCCTGGTAAAAGACACCACAATTGCTTTTCAGTCACCGCTGATTTGGTATCCTTTTGACTTCGACAACCGCAATGCCGCAGCCGACCGTTTTCATGCCACGGTATCCGGTGCAGCAAAATCGGATGATGCACGCGGAATAGCTTCGCTGGCCTATAGATTCACCTCGGGATCAAACATCATTTACACCGCCAATCATGCCGACCTGAATTCCCCCGGAGCTGTAAGCCTGAGTTGCTGGGTCAAATGCGAGCAACTGGGTTCTGAGCGGTTTATCATCTCGCACGGATCTTACCAGCAGCGCTATAAGTTATCCATTACGCCAGAAGGCCGGCTGCGGTGGACGATTAAGACAAGCACAGGCATTGCCGACCTCGACGGCTCTGCTCCCATTGAACTTAACCGCTATTACCATGTTACCGTGCTCTATACCGGCTATTCCATGGAGCTCTATCTGGATGGTGTGCTGGATGCGTTCAGGGCCTATTCGGGAGCACTTCAGTCCTCGACCAAACCACTTACCATCGGACGGATGGATGATGTGGAAACCCTCTATTCACTTCGCGGCAGCGTGGATGAGGTTAAGCTATGGGATAAGGAGATCCCGGTTCGCCAGATTGCACATTTAAAGAATCAATGGGCCACAGCTTTAGGATTCGCAGAGGAAGAAATGGTTGCCCGCATATACCCCAACCCTGCAAAAGAAGTTATCTATATCGATTTCAGCAGTCCTGTCCATGCTGAACATGTATCCATATTCACTGCGGATGGCAGTGAAATGAAAGACTATCAGGTTAAAGCACACGGATCAGGCATCACGATTGAAATGCCCCGGGCTGCAACCGGATTGTGCCTGCTTCAAATCATCTTGAAGGACGGACGGGTGATCACCCGAAAAATTGTTGTCCGGTAATTTATGAGCAATGGGTTTCGACGCAGCTGCAAATACGCGGTGGTTTCGACTCCCCTTCATCTTCGCTCAGGGCAGGCTTCTCAACCATCTATTAACAATCCATACATGCTCAAGCACCAGGATGGCATGCGTGCAGCAACAGCTCATTGGTAAATAAAATAATATCCGCATATCGCTGATTATGAGACTGTATACTGTCATCATAAACAAATATTTACATTTTATGATTAAAATAAATAGTTTTGCACTAATTTTCGAACAAAAACGACATTCATAGAAACAGAAGTTAATGGGAATATTGCAGGATAAACTTTCCGAATACGACGCGCCTCAAAAAGTAATGGCAGCCGGACTCTACCCCTATTTCAGGGTTATCGAATCGGATCAGGACACCGAAGTTTTAATCAACGGAAAAAAAGTGCTGATGTTTGGTTCCAACAGCTATCTGGGACTTACCAATCATCCGAAAATCAAGGAGGCAGCAAAGAAGGCCATTGACAAATATGGCACAGGCTGTGCCGGCTCAAGATTCCTGAATGGCACACTCGATATTCACATTGAGCTGGAAGAACGGCTCGCAAAGTTCATGCATAAAGACGGGGCCATATGCTTCAGCACAGGTTTCCAGGTAAATATAGGCGTCGTTTCGGCGCTCACCGGCCGTAACGATTATCTTTTGCTCGACGAGCTGGATCATGCCTCCATCATAGAAGGCAGCCGACTTTCTTTCTCCAGAATTCTGAAGTACCAGCACAATAACATGCAGGCGCTTGAGGCAAAGTTAAAACTTTGTGAACCCGATAAGATCAAACTTATCGTGGTCGATGGTGTTTTCTCCATGGAAGGCGACATCGTTAACTTACCTGAAATTGTAAGACTTGCCGAAAAGTACAGTGCCGCAATCATGGTGGATGATGCACATTCAATCGGCGTCTTCGGTAAAAACGGGGCCGGAACAGCATCTCATTTTGGCCTGAGTGACAAAGTGGACCTCACCATGGGAACTTTTTCCAAATCACTGGCTTCATTAGGTGGTTTTATTGCTGCCGACAAAGAGATCATCAATTATCTGAAACACAACGCCCGCTCATTGATTTTCAGTGCCAGCATGACTCCCGCTTCCACGGCTACCGTTCTTGCAGCGATGGATATCATGGAATCAGAACCCCAAAGGATCAAGCACCTTTGGGCGCTGACTGATTATGCACTGAAGGCATTCCAGGACCTGGGTTTCGACACCGGAAAGTCAGCATCACCTATTATTCCTTTGTTTATCCGGGATGAGATCAAGACACTCCAGATGACAAAGATGCTACTGGACAAAGGAATCTTTGTGAATCCTGTTGTGTCGCCGGGTGTACCTAAGGAAGACAGCCTCATCCGCTTCTCACTCATGGCAACGCACACTTTTGAACAGGTAGATATTGCGATTGACCTTATTTCTAAAACAGCCATGGAACTTGGCGTACTCGCCAATGAATCAGTTGTAAAATAATTCCGTTTATACGCTTCCAATACGCTATTGATGCAGAAAGTCGTACTCATTACCGGCATATCATCAGGATTTGGACAAAAAACTGCTGAGTTGCTGGCCAGTAAAGGCTATATCGTTTATGGCACCATCCGTAACAATAACGGCAGCATCCAGAATATTCATGTGCTGAAAATGGACCTTACAGATCCTGAATCGGTTAAATTGGCTGTTTCTTCGGTTTTACAAAAAGAAGGGCGGATCGATATACTGATCAATAATGCAGGCGTGCACACAGGCGGGGCCATTGAGACCGCGCCGATAGCACATGCCAGGCTCCAGATGGATACCAATGTCATGGGAATGGTTTACATGCTCCGTGAGGTATTGCCCGCCATGCGGCAACAACGGAGCGGGACGATTATCAATTTCAGTTCCATCGGCGGATTGATGGGTTTGCCATTCCAGGGATTTTATTCAGCGAGCAAATTTGCCATCGAAGGATTGAGCGAAGCCCTGCGCATGGAAATAAAGGAATTCAATATTAAGGTCGTTGTCATCAATCCGGGCGATTTTCACACCAGTAATACAGCCAACCGCAGGAATTTCCTTGCTGACAGCGTCGGCGACCCCTATGCGCAGCAATTCAGCAAATCACTTTCCATCATTGAGAAAGACGAGAACGGAGGCTGGCCCCCGGAGGTACTGGCCCAAAAACTTGTGAAGATCATCGAAACAAAAAATCCGCGCCCGCGTTACGTCATTGCCTCCATGGAGCAGAAAGCTGCAGTGGTGCTGAAAAGATTCCTGCCTGCTTCCTGGTTCTTCAAGATCCTGGCGCCACATTATGGGCTTAAGTAGCGGGCGTTTTAATTCTAAATCGCAGCATATGTCTTACCTTAAAAATAAGTTGCCGGTATTTCTTTTCAGCCTGATTATCTTTCTAAACTGTTCGTTCGCTTTTGGGCAGAAACTTTCCCTGAAAGTAGCCGGTGACGCCCAGGCAGGTTTCCATGTTGATATCCTGAACGGCAGCCAGCCTGTGGTTACCAATACCGAAGAATTCTCCCTGCAAATGAATAACCTTGATTTGAGCACTGTTGCCGACATGCCACACTGGACAGGCCAGGAATGGACGGGCAATGAACAGCGCATCACGCTGAAAAGAGATTCTTATATAAAAGAGTTTGATGCCAATCTGTCTGCAACGGTTACCTATGAAGTGGTTAATGCCAATGTCGTCAAAAAGACCGTAGCATTATTTCAGCCATCCATGCCGGGCATGTATTACATACTGAAGGAAACGTCCAGGCCCGCAGAAAAACCACTGCGGTATGTAACATTTGAATATGACAGCTTCCCCGGGGGCTTTGTCCATGAGATGTTTCCGGCAGCAGGTTTTGTAACGCCCGGAAATAATGTGGTTGGTTTCCTGACCGACGCAGGCTATAAAAACCAGTTCACGCGCAATACACGCCGCCGTTTCAGCGGACGCGGAGGCGGGTTTGTTGGCATGCGCCGCCTGCCTGATCCCAATTTGTTTTCCATTGCCACTGCATCAGACAGCGCTGAAAATAATCAATACATCAGGCAGACTTTTGGAGAAATGTACAACCTGGATGCCGGAACGCAAACCATCATAAAAGCACCTGATGCATACCGCAAGGAAGGCAATGCCGAAGTGGAGAAAACGAACGGGCTGATTTCGATAACCGGACATCCAGGGGGAAGGGCCGGGATCGAATTGATTACACCCTTCAGGGACCAGCAGATCTATACCATCTCTTTTTGGTGCAAAGGCAATACACCCGTGGCAGTAAAACTGTTCCGGGTTAAGAACGGGCAAAAAACCCTTGAACTGGAAGACGGTGTAAAGTATATTGATAACTTTCCGGCAACGGAAAACGAATGGACACTTTTTGAAGGCAGTATCCTGGTGCCTTATATCGAAAATGACAGCGTATCCATGTTCATTGGAACACAATCGGGAAAAGAATGTAAGCTGCAGATTAAAGACCTGCAGTTTGCCGAACACCAGGCCCGCCAGGAACCTTACAACCTGCTTCCGCTTGGTGAAAAAGTTGAGAAAACCACCTATGTTTTTGTTGAACCATGGAAATCGCATCAGCAGTTCATGATCTCCGCGCAATCGCGCTTGGCCGAAGGCAAAGGCTTTAAAGGATCGCTGATCGAGAAAATGTTGTATGCCAATTTCAACATGCTGACCTGGATCACCGACACCCGGGATTTCACGCCATTCAATGTACCCAATATGAATTATGCACCCGACATGTATAACCGCGATTCATTTTTCTCGACCGTGGCATCTTACAATAAGGAGCTGAACCTTTCCATCTGGAATCAATGGGGCAAAACGCAAACCCCAAAAGGTGGCATTGGCACGATCATCACTCCATTTATGGGTTCGGTGGAAGCCAAGGACAATGAAGCCACCATCGAATGGCTGATCTGGGCCATGATGAACAAGCGCCGTTTTGGCGTTGAACTTCCGCAGGAAAAGATCAAAAAAGCCGTCGATTATGTGTTGAACGAATTTGATGCCGACAGGGACGGGAAATGCAAGGCACATTTCTCGCTGAGCCAGGTCGATATTGTCGATTTTAATCCTAAAACGGACCGGCTGGGTGTAAACCAGGGCATGCTGGCCATTGCCCTGAGAACAATCAAAGAATTAGGCTTTGACATTTCCGAAACCTATATCGAAAAGGCTGAAGCTGAGTATCGGAATTTTTATGATCCGAAAAGGAAACATTTGCTGTTCGACAGAAACTTCCCCGACATCATCACGCTGACTGACCTTGAACCGGAATTCTTTTCATTATGGTTGTTTAACCGGCCCATGCTAACGGATGAAATGGTAAAAAACCACCTCGACCAGATTCCTGTTCTGAATAAAGTGTCCAACTCACCTCACCCTGAATATGGCACGACGGCGCCCATCTGTGTAAGGTTAACAAAGGATGCAAAAGGCTTTTCCTTTCTCACCGGCGACTATCAGCCTTTTGAAAAATTTGGCCAGGAAAATTACAGCAACGGCAAGAGCGACGGATTTTATTACAATGGCGGCAGCTGGTTCAGGGCGGAGTATTGTGCCTATGTAGCCGGCAAGAAACACGGCTGGAAGAAAGCTGATGTGCTGATGGAAAACAGGGTCTGGGCAGAGATCTATCTTAATCCAAAATGGCCCTTCAGCAAAGAATTTACACCCACGAAATGGACCACTACCGACAGCTGGTGGCCTTCCACCCGCGGTTTATGCTGGAATGTCTTTATCCTGATGGCGGATGAAGTGGCGGGCCTGCGCACACCGGATATGGATCCTGATTTTAAGAAATGAAAGGCATGCATTGACTGCCAATGTGCCGGCAGGTTATTGTTGTTGCATCATCAGGAAGGCCAAGGTTCAGCGTTAAAATAAGCTTTTTTTAGCTAGATTTGTATGATAAAACAAATAAGTTATGTTGACTAAAGATAATGTTATCAGGACCATATCGAAGTTTCCTGATATTTTCACTTTGGATGAATTGGTAGACAAATTGATTTTCATGGACAAAGTTGAAAGAGGGCTTGAACAATCACTTACTGATAAAGTGATTTCGAATTAAGAAGCCCAACAAAAACTTTCAAAATGGTTAAAATAGTTTGGACTAATCAGGCTATTCAGGATTTGGAAGATATCGGTGAATATATTGCTAAAGATTCCGAGCGATAAGCAAAAGAAGTTATACGATACTTATTTGAGTCATGTGAACTCATTAGCATACATCCTAAAGCAGGCAGAATTGTACCTGAATATAAATCCGGGTCTTTAAGAGAATTGATCAGAGGAAGTTACCGGATTGTTTATCGGATTGTTGATTAAGATAGAATTGACATTTTAACAGTTCATCATTCAGCAAGACATTTAAAATTACCGGGGATTTCCAGAAGAAAGAAGTAATTAATAAGATTCTTACAATAATGTTTTACAACAAGAACCTCCCTATTTATATTCTTTAGCTTCAACCTCACCGGACAGCACCATGAGTCCGTTCATGGCCAGTGCGCGCATTTCATCCTCGCCGGGATAAACATGGGTCGGGGCAATGCGGTAAACACGTTCGATAATCTGGTTGACAAACCACTTGCTGTTGGCTATGCCTCCGGTGATCAGGATGGCATCCACCTGTCCGCGCAGAACAGGATACATGGATCCTACCGCTTTGGCCACCTGGTATGCCATGGCTTCAAAAATAAACTTTGCCTGCTCGTCGCCGGCCTGTGCGCGTTTTTCCACTTCCCAGGCGCTGTTGGTTCCAAGGTGGGCAAATAATCCGCCATCACCCTTGATCATTTTCATAACTTCTTTCTCGGTGTATTTGCCACTAAAGCAAAGCCTTGCGAGATCGCCTACCGGCAATGTTCCGCTACGCTCCGGCGAGAAAGGCCCTTCACCATCGAGACCATTGTTTACATCGATTACCCGCCCTTTCAGGTGAGCACCTACTGTAATTCCCCCGCCCAGGTGAACGACGATGAGGTTCATGTCCTCGTATTTGCGCATGACCGATTTGGCATGTTGACGGGCAATGGCTTTCTGGTTGAGGGCGTGAAAAATGGATATGCGGCTGAACAGGGGGTGGCCTGAAATGCGGGCAATATCTTCGAGTTCGTCAACCACCACCGGATCGGCTATAAAAGCACGGGCATTGGGAAGGCTCCTGGCAATTTCGGCGGCAATCAATCCGCCAAGGTTACTGGCATGATCGCCGACCTTGCTGTGCGTCAGGTCATATTTCATGGCCTCATTCACCTCGTAAACACCGGAAGGAATCGGTTTCAGCATTCCGCCGCGGCCAACCACTGCGCGGATCTCTGAAAGATCCATTTCGGCCAGCTGCAGTTCCCGGTATATAATTTCCTTTCTAAATGCGTGCTGATCGGTTACACGGTCAAATCCACTGAGTTCTTCGTTAGAATGATTGATCGATTTCACGAACAACGGATTCGCGTTCTGAAAAACAGCAATTTTTGTTGATGTTGAACCGGGGTTTATCGCCAGGATGCGAAAGTCTTCCATTATGTTTAGCTTGAATTATTTGGCAATAATAGCTGCCAGTGCAATAGAGTATAATTTTGTGAGTGAACTGTCACCACGCGAGGATAGTACACAGGGAACACGCGCTCCGGCAACAAAGGCTCCGAGTTCGGCACCGCCAAGTTTGGTATTCGTTTTGTAAAACACATTGCCGGTTTCGATATTCGGGAATAAGAGGCAATCGGCATCACCGGCAACGCTACCGGTTATTTTCTTGATCGCGGCTGATTCCTTGTCAATGGCAACATCCAGCGAAAACGGTCCATCCACGATAGCACCCTTGATCTGCCCGCGCTCTGCCATTTTTGATAAAATTGCGGCATCAACACAAGCCGGCATCCCGGCAAGCATCTGTTCGGTAGCAGCTATGACCGCCACTTTTGGAGTGCTGATATCCAGCGCTTTTGCCGTTTTGATAAGGTAGTTGAGGATGGCTATTTTCATTTTCAGATCGGGAAGGGGGATAATGGCCACATCTCCTACGATCAGCAATTTATGATACCTTGCATTTTCGATGACGGTCACATGCGTCAGTATAGCATTGGGATCCATCAGGCCGGTTTCCTTATTCAGGATGGCTTTCATGTATTTGTCGGTACTCACCAATCCTTTCATCAGTAAATCGCCTTCACCGTTATTGATGAGCTTTACAGCCAAAGTAGCGGCTTTGTATTCATCGGCTTCGTTGACGATACGGAATTTTGATGCATCGATCTTTTCGTGGCGGCACACTTCGCGTATCATGGTTTCGTTCCCCACAAGAATACCATCCACAATCCCCTTGTCGATGGCTTCACTCACGGCTACAATGGTATGTTCGTCATTTGCAAATGCTGCAACAAGCCTTTTTTTGGTCCTCGTCTTGAGGACTTCAAACATCTGATCTAATTTGGTTATTGACATGGTTTTCTCCCGGTTAAATGATGAAGCAACGTTTGTTAAGAACTGATTCAGGCCTGAATACGATAAGATTTTCTGCGTGAAGCGCTGTTTCCTTTGCTCTAAGTTCTTGATTTTACGGCTGCAAAGTTATAAAAATGTACCTGATATCCATACGTTAGCCGGTTTCGAACCGATAATTTAGAAAGGATATTTACTGTCAGGCATTGATAGGCATTAGACAGCAGGCAATAGGCAATTGATTCGGATTAGAATTACGTTAATCAAATTTCTACTAAGTAATGGAATTATATACGACAACGCCAGGCACTCCAGGCACTCCAGGCACTCTGTTAAGGCACCAGGCAATAGGCATCAGGGATAAAGTAATAAGCCACAGGTTCTTTATTTAAAACGCGCATACCATCACAAAAGAAGCGACCTTAGAAAACCAACTCTAGGCACTCTAGGCACTCCAGACATTCAATTACCTCCTTCCATATCAATTGATAACATCAAAAAAAGAAAAACAAGATAATCCACAAAAGACGTATCTTGCTTTTAATATCTCAACAAACAAGATGTTTATGACCAGGCAGATCATCTTCGGGCTGACATTGCTCGCTACTCTAAGCATATTTGCGTATTCCATGGTTCGGCTGTCGGCATTATTCCGCCTCACGAAGCCTTTCCCGGTCAGTGATTTCAGGCGTCGCGTCATGATCACGCTAAAAATTGCCATCGCCCAATCGCGGATCCTGCGTTTTCGGTTTACCGGACTCATGCATGCGCTGGTATTCTGGGGATTTATCGTGATAACCCTGGGGAGTGTGGAGATGATCCTGGATGGGCTCGCGGGCACCGACCGCATCATGTCATCGACAGGCCTGTTTTATGATTTTGTGACCGCCTCGGGGGATATCATGGCTTATGTGGTACTGCTGGCCATTATGGTCTTTATAGGAAGACGTATACTGATCCGCGTAAAACGGTTTTATGGCATCGAGATGCAACCCAAATCAAAGTGGGATGCTTTGGCCGCCTTAACCATCATTTTGCTGCTCATGGTATCGCTCATCAGACTTAACCTCAGCACGCTTGCCATGCATCCTGATGACTTTAAGGGTTCTTATCCGCTGAGTCAATTATTGCTTCCGTATCTAACCACCGCCAACGGGGAGGAAATAGCCTTCCTGCACGAAACATCCTGGTGGATGCATATTCTTTTGATTTTCCTGTTCGCCAACATACTGCCTTATTCCAAGCATTTTCACGTATTCACCTCCATCCCGAATGTATTCCTGAGCCGGCTCGAGCCGCTGGGATATTTATCCAACATGGAAAATGTGACCACCGAAGTAAAAATGATGCTTCACCCCGAAACGGTTCCAGCTGACCAAACAGCCTCGCTGCCAACGCGGTTTGGAACCAAAGACGTTGAAGATGTTACCTGGAAAACCTATCTTGATTCCCTTGCCTGTACCGAATGCGGAAGATGCACCTCCGTGTGCCCCGCCAATATAACAGGCAAGAAACTATCCCCCCGCAAACTATTCATTGATCTGCGGGCACGCATGAAGGAGAAAGGTCCGTCGCTCATCAGGCAGGGAGCCGGTTTTGACGATGGCCGATCCTTGCTGGGCGATTTTATTACAGCCGAAGAACTCTGGGCCTGCACCACCTGCAATGCCTGTGCCCGCGAATGCCCGGTAAACATTAACCACCCATCGCTCATCCTTGATATGCGCCGGTTCCTGGTCATGGAACAAGCCGCCGCACCCGCGGGATTAAATGCCATGTTTACCAATATCGAAAACAATGGCGCACCATGGCAGTACTCTCCTGAAGACCGCCTGAACTGGGCCGCTGATCTTTATTTAAATTCAAACTAACAATCCGCTGACCTTCCTTCACAAAAGCACTCCTTTCAACCATGGAAAGTAAAAAAATAGAAGTCCCTGTAATGTCAACCGCTCATACAGCAGCAAATCCGCCCGAATATCTTTTCTGGGTCGGATGCGCCGGAGCTTATGACGACCGGTATAAAAAAGTTACCAGAGCGTTTGTTAAATTGCTTACCCATTTCGGCATCAGCTATGCTGTGCTGGGTACTGAGGAAACCTGCACCGGCGATCCGGCTCGCAGGGCTGGCAATGAAATGCTCTTCCAGATGCAGGCCCTGCAGGTCATCGAAACCCTTAAGCGCTATGAAGTAAAAAAGATCATTACCTGCTGTCCGCATTGTTTCAATATTTTTAAAAATGAATATCCCGATCTTGGCGGAAGATATGACGTAACGCATCATACACAGCTCATTCAGCAATGGGTTGAAGAGGGGCGACTGGTGCCTGATAAAGACATTTTTGCAGCGAATATCATCACTTTCCACGACCCCTGCTACCTCGGCCGGGGAAATGAAGAATATGCCGCACCGCGTGCCGCCCTGAATGCCTTGCCGGCCAAAAAAGTCGAGATGCCGTCAAACCGCAGCAAAGCCCTATGCTGTGGCGCCGGAGGTGCGCAGATGTTCAAGGAAGCTGAACCCGGGAAAAAGGAAGTTTATGCCGAACGCACCGCGGAAGCCTTAAAGACAGGTGCCGACATTGTGGCAACAGCCTGTCCTTTCTGCATGACCATGCTGACCGACGGCATCAAATACCAGAACAAGGATGAAGAAATCAAGAATTACGACATCGCAGAACTGATGGCGATGTCGCTTGGGCTTTAAGGTATTTCGAACCCGTCTATGCTGAGAACTATTTAGACTCAACCACCACGGCGGTTCCGTAACAGATAACTTCAGTGACATTACTCATCACCTCGGCCGATTCGTAGCGGATACCCACCACCGCGTTGGCACCCAGCTGATCGGCATGCAACATCATTTCCGTGTATGCGTCAAAACGGGTTTTTTCACAAAGCTCTGTCAGCAGTGTAATGTTTCCGCCCACAATCGTCTGCAAACCGGCACCAATGGTGCCGAAAATTGAACGCGACCTGACGATGATCCCACGGACCATGCCAAGATTTTTAGTGATTGTATACCCGTTGATTTCAAAGGTAGTCGATGTCATTCTCTGTTCCATGCTTAAAGTTTAAGAGGGTTAATGATCAAAGATAACTTTTTTTGTGATCTATTCTGTCCCGGACTAGCATCCTACTAGTCATTTATTATATTTACAAGCCTAAAAGCTATCTTTGCGGGCCAATTATCGGGTGAACCAATTATGAGCCCATATTCCTTAGTCCGCATTCAGGTTTAACTGCCATCTCATGCCACAAAAAGACAAAATGAATTACGCATGAAGCAGCAAAACAGCGACACCTATCTTTCCGGCCTTTTCTATGCACTGGCGTGCTATGTTACCTGGGGTATATTTCCACTTTACTGGAAGATGCTGGCGGATGTTCCTTCGGCACAAATTCTGGCACACCGTGTCATCTGGTCGGTAGTTTACCTGATCGCTATGCTGCTGGTCCTTAAGAACCGGCATTTCCTGGTATACATGAAACAGCCCCGCACACTGGGGTTATTGTTTATAACAGGTCTGCTGATCGGCGGAAACTGGTTTGTCTATATCTATGCGGTAAATCACAATCACATTGTGGAATCAAGCCTTGGATATTATATCAATCCATTGGTAAGTGTGCTGTTGGGTGTTGTATTCCTGAAGGAGCGCCTGGGGAAATTACAGATAGTCGCGGTTGCATTTGCTTTGGCAGGTGTGGTGTGGCTCGCCTTTCACCTGGGCAGGCTTCCCTGGATTTCAATTCTGCTTGCTGTTACTTTTGCCCTCTATGGGCTGTTTCGTAAAAAAGCCAACCTTGAATCTTTGCCGGGACTGCTCATTGAAACCCTGTTATTGTCGCCCATGGCCATATGTTACCTTTGGATCATGAATCATCAGGGGTCAGGCGTGTTTCTTCATGCTTCGCTTTTTACCAATGTATTGCTGGTACTGGGAGGGCCCATCACGGCTATCCCGCTTTTCTGGTTCGGGAAAGCCGCAACCCGCATCCCGCTTTCAACCATCGGCTTTATCCAATACATCTCACCTACCCTCCAGCTTATCATTGGGCTATTGGTTTATCACGAAACCTTCAGTCCGGTTTACCTGGCAAGTTTTACCTTGGTTTGGATTGGATTGGTAGTTTATTCTGTAGGAATGGTGCGGGATTACAGGAAAAGAAGAGCTTTAGCGTAAAGTTGTAAAGGCACGGATTACAAATCCGCGCCAGCATAGGATTACAAATCCGCGCCAGCATAGGGAAAGAAAAACATTAGTCTAAAGCTAACCATTTGCTTTAAAGGCTTTCACGGCGGCGATCAGCTCAGGCAGAACCTGCTGAAGATCACCCACCACGCCATAATCGGCAGCCGTAAAAACAGGTGCTTCAGCATCCTTATTTACCGCTACAATAACCCTGGATGAGTTTACCCCGGCAAGGTGCTGAATGGCACCGGAAATGCCAAGGGCAAAGTAGAGATCAGGCGCCACAACTTTACCTGTCTGTCCCACATGTTCGGTATGCGGGCGCCAGCCTTCATCGGAAACCGGGCGCGAGCAGGCTGTGGCAGCATTTAACAAGGCCGCAAGTTCTTCCAGCGGCGCCCAGTTGTCAGGACTTTTCATTCCGCGTCCACCCGAAACCACGATGTCGGCCTCTGTAAGCAAGACCTTGCCGCTTATTTTTTCGGATAAAATAACCCTGGTTTTGATATTTCCCGGATCAATATCTGGCAAAAATTCATCAACAACAACTGCTGAAGGCGATTCAATGATGCCGAAAGCATTCTGCGCCAATGTCAGCACTTTTGTGGGTGTTTCGATCTGAACGGAGGCATAAGCTTTACCTGAAAATATTTTTTTTCGGATCACAAAAGGCTCATAGGTCTCCGGCAACCCAGTTACGCCCGATGCCAGGCCGGCTTCCAGCTTAACCGCAACCCTTGGTGCCAGTGCTTTACCGGTGAAATTATGCGCCAGAATAACAATGCCGGATTTCATTGCAAGAGCCGCCTGTCGGATGACTTCTGCATAAGTCTGATCGTCCCGCGTGTGGTAAAGCTCTCCGCTTACCGTCAGTATTTTGGCAATTCCATATTGACCAAGTTTCTGCAATTCTTCCAATTTTACTTCACCGATGGACAATGCAGCAACTTCTGATTGTGTATCTTTTGCAATCCGCAGGGCATAAGAAATCAACTCTTTGGTTGCTTTTCCAAATGTGCCGTTGCGGTTTTCGATATAGACGAGTATTGACATATCTTGGCTTGGGATTATATGTTTTTTAAAGAATATTTTGGAGTTGCATAATGAATTTGTTGTTGCGGAAATCAGACCTTTTATATGACTTTGGCCTCTTCATGCAGCAGACGAACCAGCTCTTTCATGTTATCAGCAGGCACCATGTGGCAGGAAGCCTTTTGCGCAGGCAGGGCATAACCCATAATGCCTGTGAAAACTTTTGAAGCTGAAGCAGGAACTACTTTAAGTGGTTTTGTCCGGGCTGTCATGATCCCGCGCATGGATGGGATCCGCGGCACAATAGCAATACCTTTCTGCACGATGCCAACAAATGCTCCGTTTACGGCGATGGTTTCCTTGCCGCCATCTATTTCCCTGGAAAGCGAGATGCTCCCTGCTTCCACAGCCAGGGAACTGACCGATGAAACCGAGGGGATCCCTAATAATTCAGCCAGCATTCCGCCAACGGCAGCACCGTTATGATCACTCGACTCAATGCCACAAAGAATAATATCGTATTGCTCCTGGCGGAGGGCTTCTGCCAGGTGCGACGCCACCGAGAAGGCATCCGTAGCAGCTTCATCAATGCGTATGGCGTCGTCGGCACCCACGGCCAGTGCCTTGCGAAGCGTAGGTTCGGTGTCGGCTTTACCAACTGTAATGACCGTAACCTGCGTTATCACAGGTGGCTGGGCTTCGCGTAATTCCAGTGCCCGTGTGAGGGCGAGTTCATCCCAGGGATTGATGATCCACTGCGCACCGTTGAGATCGATACTCCGGCTATCAGCCGTCAGCTTGATTTTGGTGGTGGTATCAGGCACATTACTTATACAAATGATGATTCTCATTTTGCTGGTTGATTTTGTTGATAAAACAAATGAT
>JBBRRV010000046.1:0-19744 GCA_038246075.1 Bacteroidales bacterium | reverse complement strand
GTTGCAGGTGGTGCAAATTTCAATTTCTACCGCGGTTCAACGCAACAATTGGATCAGAACAGAACCGTACCTACTGCTTTTCATGATGGCACCGGTGTAGGACTCTATATTGCTCCGCTTATAGAGTTTCATAAGCCCGATACTAGAGTTGGCTTTATGTTGCAGGCCGGATACGATAGCCGTAAAGGACCTTTCGACCAGGTTGTAACGCCCTGTAACTGCCCTGCAGACCTATCCACAGACCTGAGCTATATTACAGTAGAGCCCAGTTTGCGTTTCGCCCCTTTCAAATCTAACTTTTACGTGTATGCAGGCCCACGTTTTGCTTTCAACCAGACTAAAGCATACACTTACCAGGTTGGGACCAATCCAAATTATCCTGAACAAGCTGTCAATCCTGAAGAAAAAGGTGATTTCAGCGATGTAAAATCAACCCTGATCTCAGCACAAATCGGAGCAGGATTGGATATTCCGCTTTCTTCAACCAGCCATCACACACAATTTGTACTTTCCCCCTTTGTTTCATTTCAACCTTACATGGGACAGTCTCCCCGTTCAATTGAAACATGGAATGTAACTACAGTGAGAGCCGGCGCTGCCCTTAAGTTTGGCCGCGGTCACAAAATTGAAGTGCCAAAGACCGAACCTGTAGTTGTTGCTGTTGTTGAACCTGAAGTTAAGTTCTCCGTGAACGCTCCAAAGAACCTTCCTGCTGAACGCACGGTAACTGAAATATTCCCGATTCGTAACTATGTATTTTTCGATTTAGGATCAACCAAAATTCCTGAGCGCTACATGCTGATCAAAAAAGACCAGGTGAAAGATTTCAGAGAAGACCAACTGATTGCGAATGCACCTAAAAACCTGTCAGGACGTTCAGAGCGCCAGATGACGGTCTATTATAATGTGCTGAACATTCTTGGTGACCGTATGGTTAAAAATCCTTCGACAACCATTAATTTGGTAGGATCATCAGAAAAAGGCCCTAAAGACGGCCGCGAAATGGCACAATCGGTCAAGGATTACCTGGTAACTGTATTCGAAATAGATCCTGCAAGGATCACGATCACTGGCCTCAGCAAACCTGTTATCCCTTCAGAACAGCCAGGTGGCAAAATCGACCTTGAACTCCTGCGTGCAGGCGACCGCAGGGTTTCGATTGAAAGTAATTCACCTGTCCTGCTCATGGAATTCCAGAATGGTCCTGATACCCCGCTCAAAGCAGTGGAAATCAAAACTGTACAGGAAGCTCCCATTGAAAGCTATATTACTTTCAATGCAGAAGGACAAAAAGAAGCATTCAACACATGGTCTTTAGAAATTACGGATCCTGACGGAAAAATGCAGTCATTCGGACCTTATACCGAAGAGCAGGTGAGTATACCTTCAAAATCCATCCTGGGCAATCGCGCTGAAGGCGATTACAAAGTTGTCATGGTAGGTCAGACCAAAAGCGGAATGACGGTAAGGAAGGAAACAACCTCACACATGGTACTTTGGACACCAGCAACAAGCGAGGGCGCAATGAGGTTCAGTGTTCTTTATGAATTCAACAAATCCAAAGCAGTCAATGTTTATGAAAAATACCTGCTTGATGTAGTTGTTCCAAGAATTCCTGCAGGCGGAACCGTCATTATACAAGGACATACCGATATTATCGGTGGTGAAACCCATAACAAAGATTTGTCTTTGGCCAGGGCTAACGATGTCAAAAGAATCATCGAAAAAGGCCTGTCGAAAGCCGGCAGAAGCGATGTTAAATTCGAGATATATGGATACGGTGATGATCAGAAATTAGCACCCTTCGAAAATAAATATCCGGAGCAACGCTTTTATAACCGTACCGTAATCATTGATCTTCTTCCACTGAAGTAAGCATTTAATTATCATTACTTCTTATAAAAAGAGGCTGCCTGACATGAGATCAGACAGCCTCTTTCTTTTTAAAGGCTGTAAAAAGTGTGAATTTTGCAATATCTTTTGAAAATTATGTAACAGTTTCGACAGTAATGGTACCGAACTTTGTCAGGAATTTTAAACTAACTAAATACTATAATAAAATGAAAACAAAACTACCCTCGCTATTCATTGCAGTCATGTTGTTGCTGCTGCCCAGTGCGAATTTCGGTCAGGCCATTAACCTGGGAACTGCCGCAAATTTTGTTCTTTTTTCAACAAATGGAGCCGTGAGCAATACGCATCTTACGCATCTTACAGGAAATATAGGCACCAACAATGGTTCAAGTACCGCCTTCGGTAATGTGGACGGCGTGATGCACGACCAGGATGGAGCCAGCGCACAATGTGCTGCAGATCTGTTGATAGCATACAATCAACTAAACAGTGGCATTCCAACTTTTTTTCCCGCCCCATTACTCGGCAACGGAGCCACCCTTTATCCGGGCATATATTCCATTTCAGGTTCAGCTACTTTAAACCTGGGCCTTACGCTGGACGCACAAAATGATCCCAATGCTGTATTTATTTTCCAGATAAATGGATCATTTTCAACAAGCGCTTCGTCTAAGATTCATTTGAAAAACGGCGCAATGGCTTGTAATGTATTCTGGAAAGTAGAAGGTTTGGTGAGTATGGCTTCCGGAACCACCATGAGAGGAACCGTTATTGCAAATAACGCCGGAATCGTCATGAGCGCAGGCGATACACTTGAGGGAAGGGCACTAACTACTACAGGAGCTATTACAGTTGACGGCATACTGGCCTATACACCCGTCGGCTGCGGAAGTCCTGTTCTAAACGGACCAACAGCACCTGTGTTGGCATCAACGGAGTGTTATGCCATATTCTCTGCTGACGGAGCGGTCTCAAACACCGGCATCACAAATCTGATGGGTGATGTTGGATCGAATGTAGGGGCAACTACCGGTTTTGACCCCCTTAAAGTAGCAGGTACCATTCATCCTATTCCGGATGGTTCCACGGCCCAGGCAGCAACCGATCTGCTTGTCGTTTATAATTATCTGAATACACTGCCTTATGACATCGAGTTGCTGTTTCCTGCCCTGCTGGGAAATAACCTGGTGCTCACGCCACATACTTACCTCATGAAAGCTGCGGCTGCACTTACCGACACCATCTACCTGAATGCTCAGGGCAATGCAAATGCCGTATTTGTCATCAAAATAAACGGCGCACTTACAACAAGTGTATATGCAAAAGTTATTTTAATCAATGGTGCTCAGGCGAAAAATGTGTACTGGTTAATTGAAGGTGCCGTAAGCATCAATAACTATTCAGTTTTCTGCGGAACAATCGTCAGTCACAATGGAGCTCTTGGTGCGCTAAACACAGGGGTTACACTCCATGGCAGGGCGCTTACAACTGCAGGAGCATTAACAACAGCTGCTATCACCAGTGATATGCCAGCTGCCGGCTGTTTGACAACCACAGATGTTTCATCTTTGGATGGAAGTAATTTGAATGAAGCAGTCACCGTTTACCCGAATCCTTTTACAACTTCAATACAAATCAGGATAAATGATGCTACACAATTGAGCAAACCTGAACTAAGGCTGTATAGTATTTCAGGAAAAGAGGTCATGAATAAATCCCTTTCCAAACGATTAACAACAATGGATACAAACAATCTGCCTTCAGGCATTTATTTCTATAAACTAATCAACAACAATAAAATTATCCAATCCGGCAAACTGGTTTCCCGGTAATCAATCAGTAAAATAAAAATCCCCCTGCCCTGATATTTATCAGGCCGGGGGGATTTTCATTTTCAGGAATATCTCCCTCCTGGTAGTGTGAATTTTGCAACTCTTTTCTTTAATTATGTAACTCTTATGGGATTTAAAGGCATCACCTTTGTTGCGTACTAATCCACAATTAAATCAGATAAAATAACTAAAAAAAAGCTATGAAACTAAAAAATCTATTCTCGCTCTTAGCAATCGTAATGGTTGTATTAATGGCTGGTTGTAAGAAAGATGCCGACATGAGTGCGACAGATCCTCTTGTTATATCGACAGACCCTATAAACGTTGCAACAGGTTTAGCGATTAACAGTAAAATTTCGGCAACCTTCAGCGTGATCATGGATGCTTCCACGATCAATGCCAATAACTTTACACTGCAACAGGGCACTACCCCTATAGTAGGAACAGTTGCCTATTCAGGCACTACCGGTACCTTTACGCCGGCAGCTAAACTTGTAGCCAACAAAGTTTATACGGCTACCATCACCACCAACGCAAGAGACGCAAAAGGCAGACGATTGGCATCAAACTATGTCTGGAGCTTTACAACCGGGAACACATCAGATATGATTCAACCCACCGTGCTGGCTACAAATCCTTTGAACAACGCCAAGCTGGTTCCTTTCAACAATTCTATTCTGGTTACATTCAGTAAACCGATGGACCCGGCTACAATCACGCCTTTAACTTTTAACCTGACCCAGGGGGCTACTGTTGTTGTAGGCGCAATAACTTCCTCAGAAGCAACGGCCACATTTAAGCCGATTGTTAACCTGAAACCCAATACAACCTATACCGCAACAGTTACAACCGGGGTTAAGGATATGTCGGGAAATGCAATGGCTACCCTCTATACTTTTACTTTCACTACCGGCACTGTAGCTGCTGCTGTGTTGCCAGAAGTAACACTAACAGATCCTGCCAAAGCTGCTACAGATGTTGCCCTGAATAAGGCAATTGCCGTAACTTTCAGTGAAACAATGAACCCCTTAACGATCAATCTTTCAACTTTTACCTTAAAACAAGGGAATACAGTTGTTTCGGGAACATTCAGCAATGCAGGCAAAAAGTATACGTTTACACCGTCAGCGAACCTTGAAGCTGACAAAGTCTATACCGGAACAATTACAACCGGAGCCAAAGACCTTGCAGGCAATGCCCTAAAAGAAGACTATACGTTTACTTTTACGACCGTTCCCGCTGTGGCTGTTATCATTCCCACAGTACTTTCGTCGGATCCACAGAACAATGCAATTGATGTTGCTCCAAACAAAGCAGTTAAAATAAACTTCAGTGTTCCCATGGATCCTTTATCCATCACCGCTTCGACATTTACCCTGATGCAGGGAACAAATGCAGTCGCCGGTCAGGTTACTTATGCAGGAACCACAGCAACATTTACCCCTACAGCTAACCTTGAAGGTGGTAAATTATATACTGCTACCCTAACAACCGGTGCAAAGTCTTTAGCCGGAACTCCACTTGCAGCCAATACCGTCATTAATTTCACGACTTATCTGGCCCCTGTAGGCGCAATAGGTCCTGCCCCTGTCAATCTTGGAAGCGCAGGAAATTATGTAATCCTGGCTAAATCAAAAATCAGCAACGTTCCTACTTCTGCTGTAACAGGTGATATAGGACTGAGCCCTGCCGCAGAAACCTATATCACAGGATTTTCCCAGACAGATGCAACCGGATATGCCACCTCCCCGCAGGTGACCGGAAAAATATTTGCAGCCGACATGGTTAGTCCTACTTCCAGCAACCTGACAACAGCAGTTGAAAATATGATCACAGCATACGTTGATGCCGCCGGTCGTCCAACTCCTGACGTTCTTAATTTAGGTTCAGGTAATATTGGCAGCAAAACAATAACAGGAGGACTCTATAAGTTTACCTCTTCAGTTACTGTACCTTCCGATCTTACTCTTTCTGGTGGTGCAAATGATGTCTGGATCTTCCAGATTACAGGAGATTTTTCAATGAGTGCTAATGTAAGAATCAACCTTGTTGGTGGCGCCCAACCTAAGAACGTTTTCTTCCAGGTAGCCGGTGAGGCCATCATAGGACCAAACGCTCATTTTGAAGGAATCATGATGTCATGGACTGCTATTACCTTAAAAACAGGTGCAAGCTATGTTGGCAGGGCACTGGCACAGACTGCAGTCATTCTTGACGGCAATGCTGTAACAAAGCCATAATAAATTAATAAGATCAATATCCGAAAAGAAGCGGCCCATTAGGGTCGCTTCTTTTTCATGCTATAACCGCACAGCATAGTCTTGGACTACGCTTGTCTTAAAACACTCAGCTAAGCGTAGTCTTGGACTACGCTTGTCCTGATACACGCAACTAAGCGTAGCCTTGGACTACGCTTTATAGATATTCAAATTCATAAAGCTATCAAAGGCAATTCTAACTTAACTATTTCCAATAATCCAGGCATATCTGCATAGTTCCTGGCACTGGAATAGATGTATTCTTCCGGATTTTCAACTATTCCTGCCCGAACAGGATTTTTATGTATATAATTTAACTTCTCGAATATGAAACTATTGCTGTATAGGATTATTGCATGGTTTTCCTGTGTCCAAACCTGATAATGCTCATTCCTGCTGTTTTTTTGTCCATGGAATGCAAAACGGTCGAGTAACCAGACACTGCGGCTTTCATTTCCATTTTCTATTGCGTCAATTATTTTATGGCTTGTAAATTTCTTTAAATCCCTGATTGTATTGCTAAGTTTTCCATCAAGACTGTTACATATCAAATGAACATGATTTGACATGATAACAAAGCAGAATATCTGCATTCCTTTATTTTTTTGGCAATACACTAAGCTGTCAATAATGATGTCGCGATATACCTGGCGGGTAAAAATATCAATCCAATCCACGATCTGCAGTGTAAGAAAGTATAAAGCTTCCTGGTCTTTTATCTGGTAACCGGTTGACATACAAAGCTAAGTTACGAAAACTGCAAGCAATTACAGCAATGAATGGAATGTTTTATGTGGAAAGAATAATGTTTTTTTAATAGTGTGAACGAAAGCGTAGTCGGAGACTGCGCTTAGTGGTTACAAAAAGCGCGGACGAAAGCGTAGTCGGAGACTGCGCTTATCGGGGTAGTGATCGTCGTGTTAAAGCGTAGTCGGAGACTACGCATAGCGGGGCGTGATTGTCGTGGTAAAGCGTAGTCGGAGACTACGCTTAGCGGTTACAAAAAGTGTGTACGTAAGCATATTCGGAGACAACGCATAGCTTTTAATCTTTATTCTTTTATCCAAAAATGTGTGAATAATGTAACTATTTCAAAGAATTTTGTAACACATCAGGCCTTAAGTGTGACCACCTTTGCACCTAACAACTATAGCAAATCTAAGTCAATAAATAATGAAGCAACTCACCGAACTAAAAGGGAACTGGAGCCAGATAAAAGGTAAGCTGAAAATAAAATTCGCCATTCTCAATGATAGTGACTTATTAATCACAAAAGGTAAACAGGAAGAGATGTTTAGAAGGCTTCAGCTTAAGCTAGGCAAAACGAAGGAAGAGATTCAAAAACTGCTTTCCGAAATCTAATATCCGGCATCGAATTTTAGTCTCCGTTAGTTTTTAACCAGCCTTCCCTTTTAAATGAAAAAATGATACACTTAAAGATAATGGTAATCAAACCAACAACCAGTTTCAGATTATAAAGCCGCACAATACCAGTCCATTGCAGAATACAGATTTAATAATACTTTAACATTCCATACAATTAGAGCCTACGGCACAATAGTTGCTTTAGTAATTTTAAGAAATTCAAAATTGAATCGCATGCGCAATTCAGCAACACTAAAAGTCAAATGATAATCAGACTTTAAAGATTGCAGAATGGCAGCCCATACAAACAAAACTAAAGAACCGGATGATCTGAACTTAAAACCAGTATAGAAAGGTAACCGGAAACTTGTTGTAATGGTCACAATGTGGTTGAAACGAATTCACAACTAAAATTAACTAAAATGAAAGCTCTTAAATTTATCTTTATCGGAATGGTGCTTTTGCTTGCCGGCACTGCAAAATCGCAGGTTTCAATTAGTTTAAATCTATCACCTCCGCTTTGGGGCCCTGCCGGATATGATGACGCACGTTATTATTATCTGCCGGATGTTGAATCCTACTATGATGTGCAGGCATCAAGATTTATTTATAATGACGGAGGCATATGGGTTCACAGGCAATACCTTCCTGCACGCTACAGAAATTATGATCTTTACGGCGGATATAAAGTAGTGATGAATGACTATCGTGGAGACAGACCGTATGCGCACTTTAGAGAATACAGAACCAGGTATGCAAGAGGGTACCGCGGTCACGAACAACATAACATTGGCATGAGGCCTGAAGGAAGATACGCTGATGCAAGATATTCACGTCCGGACAACCACTACAACCAGGGATATGGCCGTAATAATGATAACAGAGGATACCACAATGATAACAGAGGATACCGCCATGATAACGAAAACCATAATGAATATGGTAATCGTCATGATAACGGAAATCATTATGGCAATGGTAACGGCAATGGCCATGGTAAAGGTAATGGTGGTGGACATGACAAAGGAAATGGACACGGCAACCGCGGCGGACACGGTGATCATTAATCTCAGGATATGCCCTGAGTTGTAAAAACATAAGCGACTGCTTATAGCTAGAATTACACTATTCAAAGATGTTGCACCTTTAAAAGAAATTCTCGTGGTTGGGATGTTTAAGATGAATTTGGGGGCTATGTGGCCCCCTTTTCTATTTTGAGCCGGTAAGACTTCCAATCTATAAAGTTCCAAATTCCAAATTCCAAGTCCCAGGTCCCAAGTCCCAAGTTCCAAGGCCCAAGGCCCAAATTCCAGGTCCCAAGACCCAAGTTCCTGCTTCGGTTTCTATGTCGGTATTAGCAACAAACGTCCCTCGTCCCTCGTCCCTCGTCCCATGTCCCTCGTCCCAAGCCCCAAGTTCCGAGATAAAGGAGAAAGTGGAAATATAAGTTAAAAGTTAAAAAAACAAAAAACAAAAGATTCGCTGTTTCTAAGTATTTCTAAGTATTTCTATGTATTTCTATGTATTTCAATGTATTTCAATGTATTTCAATGCATTTCAATGTATTTCAATGTACTTCAATGTACTTCAATGTACTTCAATGTACTTCAATTTACTTCAATCTCCTCAATCCCATCAATCCCATCAATCTCCTCAATCTTATTTAAGGTGTGCGTCTTTTCATATCCCCGACAAAGGATAATGCCTGCAGTCAAACAAATGCTGAAACCGGGAAACTGTGTCAATTGGATATGAACATTGGCGCGAAAAGCTGATCAACTGCCTGCAGGGACCTCTGCATTCAAAGCTGCCGTTGAGAAGTTTTTTACACATAACTCGTGCAAGTTCAGCCGAATGCTTATCTTTGTAATTAGCAAACAATAGGATCGGATCTGATAATCGATCATGCTGATTTCTCGTAAAGCGGACTGGCCTTAGGATACCGCTTTTCCAAGTCTACTTTAATTTTAAGGCAAACATTTTGACTTGGTCCTAACTTTAAAGAATTATAGCCAATCCCTCGAGGTCTCCTTTAACGAAAATATAAGCCGGTTAATCCCTGGCAACTTATTACAATATTGACTTGAATAAGCTTTCCGGGAAAAACATGTCGGTCAGATGAAACATTGTATTAAAAAAAGGAAAAATTGAAACTCTACATCAAATATATGGTTTCGATTCGTTGTAAAATGATTGTGAAATCCGAGTTGGCAAAACTTGGGTTGCATCACAGGGTTATCGAATTAGGTGAAGTGGAGATCAGAGAGGGCCTTTCCCCTGAACAGCGCGAACAATTGAAAATAGGTTTAGCGAAATCAGGGCTTGAACTGATGGATGACAAAAAAGCCATTCTAATCGAAAAAATAAAAAACGTTATCGTTGAGATGATTCATTATGCCGATGAACCTCCCAGAATAAATTATTCAGAATACCTGAGTGAGAAGCTCAACTACGATTACACTTATCTCGCAAACCTTTTTTCAGAGGTCACCGGCATCACGATTGAGCATTTCATCATTGCGCATAAGATTGAACGCGTAAAAGAATTACTCCTTTATGATGAACTCAATCTCACTGAAATATCTTACAGGCTAAATTACAGCAGTGTTGCCCATTTATCCAATCAGTTTAAGAAAGTCACAGGTTTAACACCTACTTTCTTCAGGCAGCTCAAGGATAAAAAACGCAATACCCTAGAAAATGTGTGATGAAACAACTTTCCCTTCAGCTTTGCCGGAACACTTTTTAAGTAAAGAGGATCTGCTTTTTTACCCTGCAAATCCGAAAGCCCTGAGACAGTCAGCAAAGATTATACATCCTACTGCAGCTGTTTATGTTACTGGTTCAATTTCAATTTTTTCCTTGATAATTTGAACCGAATATTCGTTGGGGATTATTTTTTGCCCGTGGGTTACCGCATAAATCTTAGTAAATTCAGCACCGAAATAAAGTATCATAGCTGAATAATACACCCAGACCAGTATCAGAATAATTGAACCGGCAGCGCCATATATGGTTGCAATTGCGGAACTTCCCAGGTAAGCACCTATGGCAAATTTGCCTATCATAAAGAGAAAAGCGGTAAAAGAGGCTCCAATGATGCAGTCACGCAGGACGACTTTCCCGTCGGGCAGGGTTTTGAAAACGACCGTGAATAAGATGGTAATGATGATAAAGACCGTAAGTATATTAATGACATAAAACAAGTATATGGTGTCTTTCGGAAAATAAACTGCAAGCCTTTTGTTTAGAACATCCATCAAAGAATTTACAATTAAACCAACAAGCATTAAAAACCCTACAGAACCAATCATAGAGAATGACATCAGGCGGTTTTTCATAAATCTCATCATGCCGCGGTTGGGTTTAGCTTTTATGCCCCAGATAAAATTAATAGAGTCCTGGATTTCTGCAAACACTCCTGATGCCCCGATTAGCAAGGCAATTACGCCTATGGTAGTCGCAAAAGTGCTGCTGTTTGAAAGTTTGATATTCTTGATGGCTTCCTGTATCTGCAGTGCAGCATCATTTCCCACCAGTCCGTTGATCTGCCCGAATAATTCACCCCTTACAGCTTCAGGCCCGAAAAACAAGCCGCTTAATCCAATGATGATGATGAGCAGCGGTGGCAAAGAAAAAATAGTGTAATAGGATAATGCCGCACTCAGCTTCATGGCATTGTCATCTATAAACTCGTTAAAGGTTTCCTTCAACAGAAACCAGATCGATTTTGATGCCATTTTGAAATGCACAACTTCTCTTAAACGACTGTGTAAAATATTCCGTAAAATACTTTTTGTCATATTTATTTTCTGTTTCATCTGTTATTATTCAACTTTACGGGTCAGATGGAATATGCCATGATAAAGAATATTATCATATCAATGGGCGTTTTTATAATCATGGCTATGTCATTCAAATCTAATTACTGATGGTTTGCCAAATTCAAAATCCCGGAATCCAAAATCACCGGTATTAAATGAATTAAATTTAAACAGATCTTGTCCAATGCCCGGAATTGAAGGGTAAAATGCAAGAGATATTTGAAAGGTATTCAATACCAAATTTACATTTTTTATTAAAACACCCAAGCCTATCTGCGAATACACTTTGCGCTTTTTAAATCCTGTTGCTTCATCGCCCAGCATGCCGAGTGAATAACTTAAATAGGGTCCAAAACGAAATCCGACAAAATTCCATGGCGGGTATGATTGCGTTTGCAGGGTAAATAACAGGCGGCTTTTGCCTGTTAATGAAACACTGTTAAAGCCATTGATACCATAACCATCATTGATTGTGAGGCTATCGGATGCTAAACGGTTCATGCCAATCATAAGCTGCGGTTTCACGAATTGCCTGAATTTCCATTTCCCCATCTCAATCAATCCGGTAAAATAAATGATGCTGGCCGAAAAAACGCCCTGTTCGGCATGTGATCCCCTGAAAAAAGTTCCGTATTCGTAACTGGAGCTAAAGTATCCCCATGGATGATAGTTGCCGATCGAAATACGGGCGCCCAGGTACACGCGTCCAACATTGTTTTTTTCCTGGTAACCGCCTGTCAGGCCGTATACTTTACCAATGGGAACATCCTCTGTAAGGCCAAAGTTGAAGATAAATTTATCCTGGACATATTTTCGTGTTGAAATCCCTATGGCTGTCAGGTAAAAATCCTCATTTGAAAAAACATGCAACGAGTCATATATTTCATTTGGTTTCTCGGGATAGCGTACGCGTAAAAATCGTGCCGCCGAAATAAAATCTGTTGTCCGGTTATTCGCTGAAATTCCTTTGAATAACTGTATGGCATGTCCCACCCAATAATCCTGTGCATTCATTTTGTAATTCAGAAGATCGGAAGGCAAATTGGTAACATACAGTGTATTCTGGTGATATTGCTGTGCAAAACTAACACCACCTGCCCATTTGGAGAAGGATGAAAAAAACGGGCGGTCAACTGTTATACTCCTGTTAAAATTTCCATGGTTGTCAATTCCATAATGTAAAATGGTGCCGATATTGGTAGTGCTGATGTTTGGGATCACATAATTTGTATTAAATGCAGTATTCTCCCCGGGATAATTGCGCGCAAATACATTCTGAAATTCATGACCTAAGCCTAAAAAATTCCGGTCAATTAAGGTAATGGTGAAACCGGAGGAGGAAGATGATACTTTAGGAATAATGCTCCAGGTATCTAATTCGCGGATAAAAATATCCACGGAGTCGGACCGCTTTGATGTAGCCAGGACAAAGAATGAAACATCCGTTACATATCTTTTCTTGCGGACCAATCGCTCGGATTCTTTCACCAGCAAGGAATCAAAGCGTTGATTCGGACGGATAAGCAAAAGGTTGCGAATGGTGCCCGTTTGCGATTTTAAATGCAGATTATTCCCCGGTCTGGTTAAAAAATTGAGTGATCCTTTGATGGTATCTCCAATTGAATAACTAAAAGGGTCGAGTGTTACAATATGAATATGCCTGATGGTTTTGCCTTCAAAATCGCTGTACGGCTTTTGTATCAGCTTCTTATAGACTTTGCGCTTAACCTTCATTCCGGAAGGATTCACTTCAAGGGGTTTAAAAAGCAAGCGGTATATAAACCTGGAAAACTTACTGTTTACAGAAAAGGATTTAGTGGTGTCATAAAGATAGGGTGCGTCCTTTTTAGCCGGCGTATTCTGTGCAAATGCAAGATCAGTTGATGAAAATGTAATGATGAGTAAAATGAAAATAATTTTGAACCGCATTTAATTTCCCCATTTAGCTGATTTAATGTTGCATGCTGATTCCTGGCATGAATTATTTTTTTTCATCTTTTGCTTTTTGATCTTCTGCATCTTTCTTCTTTTTTTCAGCTGCTTTTGCTTTTTTATTAAAATATCCCTTGAAAAGAAAATTATGTTTGGCTGCATTCATATTTTCATCAAGGCCTTTGGAACTTTTTTTCAGATTCACGATGGTCTGGCTCAGGTTTGACGCAATGGCCGTATCCTGGATAAGCCTGCCCATGGTTCCTCTTCCTGAATTTATTTTGGTCATAATTTCGGCAAGTTGTTGTGTAATAATTTCGGCATTACCTGCTGTTACCTGCAGACTTGCCATAATGGCATCTGTTTCAACCGGTTCCTTGGATTCAAGTTCTTGTCCTTCTTTTACGATTGGAGCGTCAGTACTGCCTTGCGTTATAACTAAAAGACGATCGCCTATAAGCCCCTCTGAACCTACCGCCACAATACAGTCCGATTTAATAAACTTCTTTACTTCTTTTTTGATCAGCATATCAACCCTCACCGTGGAATCGTTAATGATGGTTATATTATCCACCGTGCCCACATTTATTCCGGTAAAGCGGATATTATTCCCCACTTGCAGTCCGCTTACATTATAAAAAGTTGTTGTAACCTTAAATACAGGATTAAATAAATTCTTCTGCCGTCCGATAATAAAAATGGCAAGTACAAAGAGCGCCAGACCGCCTGCAACAAACATTCCCAAACGTATCTTAAATTTTTGTGTGTGCGTATCCATTTTACTTTATGTTAAATTTGTGAATGAAGTTAAGTGGGTTAAGTGATATATCAAGTATAATTTATAAACTGATTCAAGAGCTTAATCTGCGTATATTCATTTGTTTGATTTATAATATAATTCCAATTTTATGATGAGCTCAATTGATCTTTTCTAAATAAAAAAGGATTTAATGACCGGGTCGGTTGAGCTTTTAAAATCGGCCACACTTAAGTCCATATAGACCACCCCCTCAGTTAACACGATTATCCGGTCGGCTGTTTTAAGCGCACATTTAATATCGTGTGTGATGATGATAGAAGACGTTTTATATTTTTCCTGAACTTCATTAATCAGCATACTAATTTCGTCAGAAGTAACAGGATCAAGTCCGGTGGTGGGTTCGTCATATAACATGATCATCGGATCCACGACAATGGTGCGTGCCAGGCTTATTCTTTTCCGCATGCCACCCGAAAGTTGTGAAGGCATTTTGTTGAGTGCGTCAGCCAAACCAACATTTTCCAAAACCTCATTTATCTTTTCATCGATTTCTTGCCTGGAAAGATTCTTCCTGATGCGTACCAATGGAAATTCAAGGTTTTGCTTCACAGTCATGGAATCATACAATGCCCCGCTTTGAAAGAGGAAACCTATCTTCTGCCGCAACTCCCCTAATTCATTGCTATCCATTGAAGTCACATCCTGATCAAACACCTGTATGGTACCGCCGTCAGCCTTTAATAAACCGACAATGCATTTGATTAAAACGGATTTTCCGCTGCCTGATTTACCAAGCACAACTAAATTTTCACCATCAAAGAGCTGAAGAGAAACATCCTGCAATACAGCCTGGTTCCCAAATGATATCTTAAGATTGGAAATTTCAATAACCGGTTCTTTACCTGACTTTTTGGGCGAAGCCTTAACAAAAGTATCTGTTTGATCTGTTTTCATCTGTTATTACTTGTTTTTACGGGCCAGATGGAATATGCAATGATTATAATATCATCTTCAATAGGCGATTTTACGATCATGGCTATTTCATTTTGTGAGCATATCGGTTATTTGTACGGCAATCACATCAACAACCAGCACCAGGAGTGATGCTAAAACAACAGCTGAAGTTGCGGCTTTACCAACACTTTCTGTTCCACGCCCGGCATTGTATCCTTTATAGCAACCTACTAATCCGATAACCGCTCCGAAAAAAAACGATTTTGCAAAAGCAGGCAGAAAATCAATAAATTCAATATGGCTGAATGCCTGTGCGAAGAATAAAGAAAATGAAACATCTCCTTTAAGATTTGCACCTGCCCAGCTTCCAATGATACCAAGTCCATCGGCATATAAAATTAATAATGGGATCATCAGCGTTGCTGCCAATACCCTGGTAACAACCAAAAAACGCATAGGATTGGTAGAGGACACCTCCATGGCTTCAATTTGTTCGGTTACTTTCATCGAACCTAACTCCGCTCCCATTCCAGAGGCAATTTTACCTGCACATATGAGAGCCGTTATTACAGGCCCCATTTCCCGGATCAAAGATACTGCCACCATTCCGGGCAGCATGCCAACCGCGCCAAAATTTACAAGCGCCGGGCGCGACTGGATCGTAAGTACCAGACCCATAATGGTACCTGTGATCGAAATAAGTGGTAATGATTTATAACCGATCTGAAAACATTGGCGGAAAAATTCTTTAAATTCAAAATTGCGGGAAAATGTCCCCTTTATGATTAGGCCTATAAACAGTATAACATCTGCAAAATCAGTCAGAAAGTTATTCGCTTCTTCCTTTTTAGCCAATGTCTTTTCGCTGAGCTTCATGGATTGCACTGTTGCAAAATCCCTGGCCCTGATCACTGGCTTAAATTTTTTCGTTTTATGGATGCCGTCGCTGGTCATGTTAAAAGCAATTTATGATATTCAATTTTCGGGTAATATTCACTTTAATATATATATCATTCCGGGCTGCATCCGGCTTGTGCTGTTCATCAAACTCAAATTACAGGAAAGTGATAAAAAAGTTCTCCGGTTATCGTTTGAATCATGCAAAAGTATTACCATCCCCATAAGAAATTGTTACATAACTTTTTAAATAAGTTACATGATTCACACATTCCGGAAATCAATCCACTGACGGCTTCATAATCTCTGATCCAGCGTTCTATTTTACAAGTGAATCACTTTGGGCTTTTGCTTTCTTTTTGAAAAATCCTCTCAGTAAAATACTATGCTGTGCAGCTTCAAGGTCCTCATTTAACTTTTTAGAACTCCCCTCAAGGTTTTTGATCGTTGCTTTTAACCGGGCACCTGCTTCCTCATCATGCAGCAATACACCTATGGATGTATGAGGATTACTGCCGGCCTGCTTGAGATTCCTGACAAATACAGTTGCCGTATCTGCCATTTTCTGCAACTTCAGCACAGAGGCCTTAACGGAATTAAAGACAACCGTGTCTGTTGTCAGCTCATTTGCCAGTGTACCTTTCTTATTCAGTCCTGAACTGAAAGCATTTAGTGAACTGACCAATTGTTGTGCCTTTGCAGATGCAGCCTGAAGTGAAGCTGTCGCTGCATTAATGTTGTCATAAACTGAATTGTCGTTAAGTAATTTCCCTACGGTTCCATCACCGGCAGCCAGTTTTTTACTGATAGCTTTAAAATCATTGGTAATTGCCAGCAGGTTCTTATTATTTTCCTGTGCAGTATTGATCATATCTTCGGAATTAAATGTTTTTTCAACCCCCAGAGTATCTCCGTCCTCCACTTGTAATGCCTTTTGTGTGCCGCCGTATATAATCAGTATCCGGTTTCCGATTAGTCCGTCGCTGCTGATTTTAACCATGGCATCCTTGCGAATATATTTCTGCGCTTTATCTTCAACGTTCATGGTTACTTCCACCTGTGATTTTCCATAAAATTTCAGTTCACTCACGGTCCCGATTTTTACGCCTGAGTACCAAACATTATTGCCTTTTTGCAATCCGCTTACATCATCAAAAATCGTGACAATTTTCATTTTCTGTTTAAATGTTTCGCGCAGGTTGCCAATCATCAGAATTCCTCCAACAAGAAACAGCAAACCTATAAAAACAAAAAGTCCTACAATTACCGGACGTCTATTGGGTGATTCATTCATGGCTTATTGTATAAAATTATAATTAAAAAAACCTTTTACCTGTGCATCATCTGTATCAAAAACCTCTTCAAATTTTCCGATTTTTAAAAAACGGCCCTCAAGCAACATGGCAATGCGGTCGCCTGTATTTTTGGCGCATGTGAGATCATGCGTAATAATGATTGAACTGGTGTTGTATTGCTGTTGAACGTCATTGATAAGCTTGATGATCTCAGCACTTGTAATAGGATCTAGTCCGGATGTGGGTTCATCGTAAAGCATTATTTCTGGTTTGAGAATTAATGTGCGCGCTATGCCAATTCTTTTGCGTTGCCCGCCGGAAAGCTCTGATGGCATTTCATTTAGCTTATCCATCAGGCCCACTGCTTCCAATACTTCTTCCACTTCATGATCCACTTCTTGTTTGCTCAGATGTGTCTTATTCATGGTCAGTGGAAATGCAAGATTCTGGTAAACATTCATGCTGTCGTATAATGCACTGCTTTGAAACGAAAATCCGATACGCAGGCGTAATGCATCTAATTCCTTCCCGGTCAGCTGATCCACCTGTTGTCCCAATACAAGCACTTCACCTTTATCAGGTTTAAGCAAACCTACAATGATTTTTATCAAAACTGATTTCCCTGTACCTGATTTACCCAGCACCGCAATATTTTCCCCTTTATGTAGCTCAAGGTCGATGCCTTTTAAAACGTCCAGCTCGCCAAATGACTTGAATAATCCACTGATGGAAATGACCGTTTCTTCCTTGTTTATACTATGCTTCTGTAATGTTTTTTTCATGGCATTAAAAATATTTAATCCAGTTGGCAACCTGTACTACCATAATCTCCTCGATAAATATCAGGAACATGGCAAGCACCACGGCCTGGTTTGCTGCCCTGCCAACGCCACGGGTGCCCATGGTGGCATTGAATCCTTTGTAAGTTCCGACGATACCGATCGTGAATCCAAAAATGACTGATTTGGTCATAGATGTAAATAAATCAAGAAAGGTAATGGTTTTAAAGGCGTTTTGATAAAAGCTGATCAGGCTGCTGGTTTCTGCCACATGAACATTCAGGTATGAGCCATACAGACCCACAAAACTACAATACATTACCAGGACAGGAATAGTGATGGTTGTAGCCAGCACACGGCTAACGACCAGGTATTTGTAAGGATTAATGGCCGATACTTCCATGGCATCAATCTGTTCAGTCACTTTCATGGAACCAAGTTCAGCACCTATGCTGGAGCCTACTTTGCCCGCACAGATGAGTGCGGTTACCAATGGTCCCAAAGCTTTCACAATGGCTATGCCCATCAGTGACGGCAGCCAGGATGTTGCTCCAAAATCCTCCAGTGAAGGACGCGATTGTTTTGTAAAAACAACACCGACTATGAAACCGGTGAGCGTAATCAGCGGCAGTGATTTTAAACCCACTTCGAAGCACTGATTAATTACTTCACGCAGGTGAACAGGTCTTTTAAATGCTTCTTTAAAAAAGCGAGCCGTAAATTTATAGGCACTGTTAATACCTGCTAAGTATTCGTCGATTCCTCTTGAGAATACATATTCATTTTTTTTAAAAAGGGCCATTTTGCATCAGGGTATTGAGTTCAGGCATATTTGCAATAAATTTATAGTGATAAATATTTTTAGAAAGCCGGCAAAGCTACAACAATAATAAACAACAGCCATTGGGGCACCTTCCTGAAAATGAATACCCTGTCATGAACACTGAGTTTCTTATATCCCAATCCTGTTTTTCTTCCGCTGTTCATAAAATTTCTTCCGCGGTGCTGCTTCATTTAAATCATTCATCTTACTATAGGCTTTCATTAAGGCTTTCGGGTATTCGCCTTTATATGAAAATTTATAAAATGAAAATCCATTGTAAGGAATCACGTTTTCAGCCGAAGCAAATTTTACTTGTTTCTCCACGCCCTGCTTCCTGAAGTAGAACATAAGCGCATTTGCTCTTTCCCTGTTTAACTGGGTGAATTTAGCGTTTATTGCATCAATACCAATAAGACTTGTACATTTCGCCTGTATGGTAAACAGCAAAGAATCCTTAATATGTCTGTTCAGATATTGTACAAACATACCATCGCGGATAGACATCTTTTCGACCACGGCTGAATCCTCTGCGCTGAAAGAATGACCATTCTTATGGTTAGATTCCAGGAAATATCTTTTCTTTGCTTCAAAGAGCAAAATATACTCTTTTTCTTTGATGGCATACAGCTGTTGATGCACAGCAATAGCAGCATCAGGATTTTCCGACAGGAAATCGGCCATTTTTTCCATGAATTTTTCCTGTATCGGTCTGAGTGAACTTTGGCGCATCTCCCATTTTAAGGTGAGTGATTTTTCGATTTCAGTTTCTATATTCTTCACCTGCAATCCATAAGCTGTTGTTGGAGGCTTAATGAAAATATTTTTAAGCAAATCGGAAAGTACATCGCGCAAGTGAAACTTAGGATTTTTCAGATCTCCGGTGATCGGGATATGATAATCGATGACATTACCACGCTCACGAATAAAAGACATGATAAGTGGAACGGGAATCCACTTCGCATCTTTGTTTCTCAAACGCCTGCTTACACGGGGATCAATGATGAGCAAATGATTTTCACTTTGAATATTGCCATTCCTCACATGCCAGGTGCCATTAAGCCCTATGGTTCCCCTGTCCAGCGGAAATGAAGTGTATGCGATCGTGTATGGATTAAACAGTGAAGCAGGCAATTTTTGCACATTGAATTTCAGATCAAAATCAGAACTGTCC
>JBBRRV010000045.1:0-19971 GCA_038246075.1 Bacteroidales bacterium | reverse complement strand
ATATTTCAAAGGTTTGATATTTATACCGTTACTGGGAGCAATTACCTCATGCCCTGAATTGTGCTAACCGGCATGCATGTTGCAGACTGGGAAATTTACTTTATTCACACAATCAATGTAGTTTGTATATTTGACACGCTAAATATAGCTTAGCTCCCCTACTTCGGAAGCTCACATGATTAATCCCGGAAAACAATATGCTGACAAACAACGATATTTTGAAGAAGCTGCGTGTAGCACTGAATCTGCGCGACGAAGATATTATTCATATCCTCACCCTGGTTGATTTTACCATCAGCAAAAGTGAACTGGGCGCTTTTTTTCGCAAGGAAGATCATCCCAATTACAAGCCCTGCGGCGACCAGGTGCTGCGAAATTTTCTGAATGGATTGGTCATATACAAACGTGGGATTAAGCCAGGCAAGCAGGTTGATGAGCCTGGATCGGGAGATTAAGGGGTGTCAGAGCGCTAAGCGTTCTCAGAGGTAATAACCGGACCTTCTATCTCAGAAAGTTTCAGATGCGCAATTTCTTCCGTTAATTTTACGAATTGCATTACACTCAGTTGTTCTGCACGTTGTCCTGCAAACTCCCCTGCATAATCCGGATAAAGAGGCTTCAGGGCATTATGAAGCGTTTTGCGGCGCTGATTAAAGGCGGTTTTTACGACGATATGAAATAGTACCTGGTCGCAACCCAGGTCGTTGACAGTATTCCGGGTGAGCCGGATAACTGCCGAGGTGACTTTTGGCGGAGGAATAAATACCTGGGGTGAAACTGTGAACAGGTATTCAATTTTGTACCAGGCTTGCAGCAGCACACTCAAAATGCCGTATTGCTTGCTCCCGGGCGGTGAAGCCAGCCGCTGGGCTACTTCGCGCTGCAACATGCAGACCACTTCGGGCACCATGTCACGGTTTTCGATTACACGGAAAAGTATCTGACTCGAGATATTGTATGGAAAGTTACCGATAATGGAAACAGGTTGAGGAAAAAGCAGGCTTCCCTCCATTTTGAGAAAGTCACCCTCGATAATATCCTCTTTGAGTGTCGGAAAATGTTCTCCCAGGTAAGCAATGGAATCCCTGTCGATTTCGATCACCTTCAGATTTGTTCCGGCACGCGCCATCAGCAGCCGTGTGAGAATACCTGTACCCGGACCGATCTCAAGCACATGTGTGCTTTTGGGAGACAAGCCTTCGGTTATTTTCCTGGCGATGTTTTCATCTTTCAGAAAATGTTGTCCAAGTGATTTTTTAGGTCGAACGAAATCCATGCTGGTTTTATAGTTATGCTGGTAAAGTAATCTGTTTTATTGTTCGTTTGAAACGTTTGAATCGTTTGAGTCGTTTGAAGCAGTTTGAACTCAGGCAAAGCTATTCTAAAAGTTCAAACTATTATCTAGCTTGAATATATTTCACAGATAAACAGCTAATTATATCCTCTAAATAAGTTCCAAATTCCAAATTCCAAGTTCCAAATTCCAACTCTCAAGGCCCAAATTTCAAGTTCAGAATTCCAGAATCCAAATTCCAAGGTGAATTTTGATTCTTGGGCCTAATATTTCCAAGTATTTCCAGATATTTCAATCTGTTACTATGTATTTCCATGTACTTCCATGTACTTCTATATACTTCTATATATTTCTATATATTTCTATATATTTCAATTTACTTCAATTTACTTCAATTTACTTCAATTTACTTCTAAGTATTTCTAAGTATTTCTAAGTATTTCAATGTATTTCAATGTATTTCAATGTATTTCAAATTTTCAAATAGTTCACTCCATCACTCCATCACTCCATCACGCCCATCGTCCCTTCCCTGTATTAATGTTAGTGACTAGTTGTGCTATTATTAAATGATGACCGTCTAATAGCTAGTTGACGGGATCATTGCGAAGTATTCGGAAACGCTTTCGCGCATCGGGAGTAAATATACTCCCCGGATATTTTTCCAATAATTGCCGGTAAAGTTCCATGGCTTTGGCTTTATCGTTAAGATCTGATTCATACAGGCCGGCAAGCCTGAAAAGGGCGTCGTCTGCCAGGACATCATAAGGATAATTGTCAACAACCTTTTGCCAGTATTCTGAAGCTTTGAGCCAATCGCCAACTTTCAGGCTGATCTCAGCCTTTTTAAATAAAACATCATCCGATAATGAATGCCCGGGAAACAATGAAGTGATGGAGTCGAGCGTGATCATAGCTTTCTCATCCTCGTTGCGGAAAAGCAATAAGTCAGCCCTGGAATATATGCGCAGTGCTGCTGTTGAGCTGTCGGGGTCGGTATTGTCGCTGATCAACAGCGAAAGCGCCATAGCATCGTTGGCGATAAGTTTTGAAGTGGCTGCTTTCAGGATATCGAGTTGTGATTTTGCCCAGCCAAATTCCCCGATAAAGTAAGAAAGTTTGGCATTGCGAAATTTTGCCTCATGGCCGAGAGGCTCATTTTTGAATGTCTTTTCCACCTGTGAATAAAGCAGGGTTGCTTCCCATTGATCACCCGAAAAGAGCAGGATGTCGGCCAGTTCAAGTTTGCATTCAGCCTGCAGGGAAAGCGGCAGGGACTTTAGGGCAATGGCACGTGCAAGAAGGGCTATGGCAGTATCGGAGCGGCTTAGCCAAAAGGCTTCAATGTGTGCCAGGTCCCTCACCAGGGGGATAGTTTGTATATTCCACCCAAGTTGACTGAGTGCTTTCTCATATTTGCTGCTCAGCCCCTTTATGACTTCTTTTTTATAGCCTTGGGTCGTTGTAGTTTTTAAAAATTCCGTATTCAGCAGCTCAATGCGGCAGGCAATGATAATTTCCGGATCTGTGGACTTCCTGAGCACATAATTGTAGGCTTCCATGGCAATATCAAAGCTGGCATTTGATGCACTCAGCCGTGCAAGATTAAGCACGCGCTGCCCTCCTTCATTGTATCGCCTGTCCAGTGCTTTCGCCTGGATAAAAGCCTGGCTAAAATCCTTTTGTTGAATGGCATACCAGAGCAGCATCTCTGCAAACAAGGAGATATCAGGATTCTGCAGATTCTTTTTCAATAAATTATTCCGAAAAAGCGTGTTGCGCGAATTGTCGGGATCATCGCCAAGGAAGTTCTGAAGCTGGCTTTGCACATAGGGGACCTGAGCAGGGTCGCTCAGCAGCAGGTCGAGATATTCACTTATCATGCCTTCATAATTGCCGGTGCCCATGTATACAGCGGCAAGTTCAGCTCCAAACGTATAGGAATCACGGAGTAATTCTTTCCCCCGCTGGTATGCACGTATGGCATAGTCGGTTTCCCGCCTGGTGAGGAAGGCTCCTGCCAGCTCCTGCACCTTTCTTTGGTCAGGGATTATATTTCTGATGCATTCATCATATTGCTTTCTGCCTTTCTGCAACTGGTTTTCGCGGATATAAACATAACCGAGGTCTACCTGGTAACGCGGATCGCCAGGGAAAGCCCTTGCCTGTTTCCTGGTCAGCTTTTCGGCTTTGGCAAATTCCCCCTGTTCCAGGAGGCAATTCAGATAATACGTATAATTGAAAAGGCTGGGATTTTTATCGAACAGATCTTCGAAAAGCACGACGGCTTTACCATAATCTTTATCATTGTAATATTGCAGCGCAAGCTGATCGTCCGGTTTTTCCTGTGCCAACGCCGGCAGGGATCCATAGACCAATCCAAGAAGGACAAGAACAGTTAATACGGGGATATTTTTACTGATCATCCTGCATTGTTTTTGGACTTTGCCACATCAAGGAATACTTCAAACGAACAGGAGAAGGGCTATATTGTTCAGTCAATCATGCTCCATCCGGTATAGGCCTGCAATGCAGCCGGCATTTTGATCCCTTCAGCACACTGGTTGTTTTCCAGCAGGGCGGCAACTATGCGTGGAAGTGCCAGGGCGCTGCCGTTGAGCGTATGGGCAAGTCTGGTTTTACCGTTTTCATCCTTAAAGCGGAGTTTCATGCGGTTTGCCTGGAAGCTCTCAAAGTTGGAGACAGAACTTACTTCAAGCCATTTTTCCTGGGCAGCCGAAAATACTTCAAAGTCGTATGTGAGCGCAGATGTGAAGCCCATATCACCGCCACAAAGACGCAGCACGCGGAAAGGAAGTTCCAGTTTGCGCAGCAATCCGGCTACATGTTCCTTCATCACTTCAAGTGTTTCATAGGAGCGATCAGGATGTTCCACCTGGACGATCTCAACTTTATCGAACTGGTGCAGGCGGTTCAGTCCGCGTACATCTTTGCCGTAAGATCCTGCTTCGCGCCTGAAGCAATTCGAATAGGCCACATTTTTAACTGGCAATTCCGCTGCTTTAAGGATTACATCACGGTAAATATTTGTAACAGGTACTTCTGCGGTAGGTATGAGGTAGAGTTTATCGATGGTGGCAAAATACATTTGCCCGTCCTTATCAGGTAATTGTCCGGTTCCATAGGCGGACGCTTCATTTACCATCAGCGGGGGCTGTATTTCGCGGTATCCGGCGGCAACGGCATTATCAAGGAAAAAGTTGATCAGCGCACGCTGCAGACGGGCGCCTTTGCCCTTATAAACCGGAAATCCTGCGCCGGTTATTTTATTGCCCAGCTCAAAATCTACGATATCGTAGCGCGAACACAGGTCCCAGTGAGGAACAGCATCAGCGGTCAGCTTCGGCATTTCACCCTCGCTGTGTATGATTTCGTTGTCGTCGGGAGTTTTGCCGGCAGGGACTGAGGCGTGGGGGAGATTGGGCAGCAGAACCAGCATTTCATTAAGTTCCTGCAGAATGGCTTGCAACTGATCCTCAAATTTTTTAGCCGAAGCTTTCAGTTCAACAGTGCGTACTTTAAGCAGGTTGGCTTCCTGTTGCTTCCCTTCTTTAAACAATTGACCTACTTCTTTGGCAATGATGTTAAGCTCGCCCAGCTGGTCATCCAGCAGTTTCTGCGTATCTCTGCGTTTCTGATCAATGGCAATGATGCTGTTGATTCTTGCAGTTGCATCCACATTTTTACGCGCAAGGCGCTCGATGACTTCCTGCGTATGTTCCCGGATATAGTTGATCTCTAACATGGGTAATTTATTTAATGCCTCAAAATTAAGGAAAGCAACGCTTCATTGTGGGTTCTGAAAATAAAAAATCCCCTGGAAGATTATCCAGGAGATTTTTCCGATGTGTGAATGAAGGCAAAACTGCCTGCAGTCAGACTATTCGTTACCTGTTTCGAGCGGAAGCACCGAAACGTAAGATTTTTCGTTTTTGCGTTTGTTGAATTCAACAATACCATCAGCAAGAGCAAAAATGGTATGATCCTTACCAAGGCCAACGTTAAGGCCAGGGTGATGAACTGTTCCGCGCTGTCTGATGATGATGTTACCAGCTTTTGCAAACTGACCACCATAAATTTTAACACCTAAACGTTTGCTATGCGATTCCCGTCCGTTACTTGAACTACCGGCCCCTTTTTTGTGTGCCATATGACTATATTTTTAAAAATTATACATTTTAAAGCAGTAGTTTATGCGTCTGCTTTGGTTTGGCAATCTTTGTTAAGAATTATGCCGAAATATTTTCGATCAGGATTTTAGTCAGATCCTGTCTGTGACCAGACTCCTTCTGATATCCTTTTCTTCTCTTCTTTTTGAAGATTTTGATTTTATCAGCTCTGTCGTGTGAAAGGACAGTTGCTGAAACTGATGCGCCTTCTACGACTGGCTTGCCAATGCTAATTGCACCGGCATTGTCAACAAGAAGTACTTTCGCGAATTCAACTTTCGATCCGGTTTCAGCATCGAGCCTGTGAACAAAAACTTCAGCGCCATTCTCTACTTTGAACTGCTGACCTGCTATTTCAACTATTGCGTACATTTTATCTTCTGTATTTACTGATTCCCGACAAATTTGGAGGGGCAAAATTAGAAAATATTTCGTTAACTCAAAGCATTCAGCATTAAATATTTCTATTTTTCTGAAATATCCTTGCCCATATGGGTCTGAGGTTAAGTGTTCTTGTATTTACCAGCAGAATTCCGGCCATGATCAGGTTGATCCATAACATATAGACGAACCTGAAGGGTTCACCATCTGCCATGCCCCAGAGTATGGCCACGACAGGGATAACGTAGGTCACAGATGAAGCAAAAACGGCACTGGTGAGCTTGATAAGCCTGTTGTACATCACCTGTGCAAGGGCCGTACCAAAAACCGCAAGGATGGCAATGTAGCACATGCCGGAAATTACGCCTGGGTCGGATACGTTGTGATGTGTAAATTTCGTAAACACGACCAGGTATATTATCGCAGGAATTCCCATGATCAGAAATGAAACCGAAGCGATGGTAAGCGCATCCAGGTCGTGCAACCAGCGCTTGATGATGTTCGCATTCAGGGCATAAAAGATGGTAGCTACAATAACGTAAATGCCGAAACCCATATTAAAGGTGAAGTTGCCGCCTCCGCTCACCGTGAGCAGGCCGATGGCGCCTGCGAGTCCCAGGATAACGCCTGCCACATTAAACCAGCGCGTGTGCGTGCCAAACATCGAGAGCCCTATGATCAAGGTGAACAACGGCGTCAGCGAGTTCAGGATACCCGTGACAGAGCTTTCCAGCCCGGTTTCGGCATAGGCAAAAAGAAAAGCGGGAATGCCACTGCCGAGGATACCGGAAATCCCAAGGATGCCCCATTGCCGTGATGTCACTTTTGAAAGCCTCCGCAGCGCCAAAGGCAACAGGCAAAAAAAAGTAATGATGATGCGCAGCGCACCCAGTTCACTGCTCGAATATACGATCAAACCTTTCTTAATCAGGATAAATGAACTTCCCCAGATCAAAAACAGGGCAATGAGCAACAACCACGCTGTGTAGTCCCTTGATTTCACAAATGAATTGTTTTAAGTGAGCATGCAAAGGTATTGATTACACGGGAAGCACCGCAACAACTTTTGACGATTCTTTGCACCAAAAGCGCTACCTTTGCCGCTTATATTGCCTATGATTTCAATCAACAATCTTTCAGTTCACTTTACAGGAACCTACATCTTCGAGAATGTATCCTTCCTGGTAAACGACCGTGACCGCGTTGGGCTCACCGGGAAAAACGGTGCAGGAAAAACTACGCTTTTGCGCATTATTGCGGGCGTATTGGACCCCGAATCAGGCACTGTCACCAGTCCATCGGGCAGCACTATTGGATATCTTCCGCAGGAAATGTCAACGGCTTCGTTAAAGAATGTTATGAACGAAACCCTCGAAGCCTTCGCGGAAGCTATTGAATTAAAGAAACAAATCAGTCGCATTACAGAAGAACTTGCTCTGCGCACCGATTTCGAATCGGAAGGTTATTATAGTCTCATCTCCAAGCTTAACGAATCGAACGATCATTTCCACCTCATAGGGGGGCACCATATGGAGGCCGAAGCCGAAAAGGTATTGACGGGGCTTGGATTCCTTCCCGATGAGTTTGCGAGGCTTGTAAGTACCTTCAGCGGCGGATGGCAAATGCGCATCGAACTCGCCAAAATATTGCTGCGCCAGCCAGATGTGATACTTCTCGACGAGCCAACCAATCACCTCGATATCGAATCCATCGAATGGCTGGAAGAATTTTTATGCAATTACAAAGGCGCATTGGTACTTGTTTCGCATGACCGTGCCTTCCTGGATAAAGTGACCAACCGTACCATCGAAATTTCGATGGGAAAGATATACGATTACAAAGCCTCCTATTCCGCTTATGTTCTCCTGAGGGAGGAACAGATAGAGTTGCAGATGGCTTCCTTTGACAACCAGCAGCGACAGATAGAACAGATTGAGCGGTTTGTCGAAAAATTCCGCTATAAGGCTACCAAATCCAGGCAGGTGCAATCGCGCATCAAAATGCTGGATAAAATCGACCGGATCGATATCGACGAAATGGACTCCTCGGCTATCCATTTCAGGTTTCCCCCTGCGCCACGTTCGGGCCGTGTGGTAGTTGAAGCGCATAATGTAACAAAAAAATTTGGCGAAAAGCTGGTGCTTAAAGACCTGGATTTCGCTATTCTGAAGAATGATTTTGTAGCCTTTGTGGGCCGTAACGGCGAGGGCAAGACAACCCTTGCCAAAATGATTACCGGACAGCTCGAATATGAAGGTAAACTTACCCTGGGGCATAACGTTGAAATTGGCTACTATGCACAAAACCAGGCCGAGTTGCTCGATCCGGAGAAAACAGTTTTCCAGACCATCGACGATGTGGCTACGGGCGATCTGCGTCCAAAAGTCCGCAACATATTAGGCAGTTTTCTTTTTGGTGGAGAAACCATCGATAAGAAAGTTAAAGTACTGTCGGGGGGCGAGAAATCGCGGCTGGCGATGGCCCGTTTGCTGCTGAAACCCGTGAGCCTTCTTGTGCTTGACGAACCCACGAACCATTTGGACATGGTTTCGAAAGATATTCTTAAAAATGCACTGCTTAAGTATGACGGGACACTGATTGTGGTATCCCACGACCGTGATTTCCTGCAGGGGCTTACCACAAAGGTTTTCGAGTTCCGTAACCATGCCATCAAACAGCATATAGGTGATGTGTATGATTATCTGGCAACCCGGAAATTGCAGTCGCTAAAACAACTCGAAATAAAGAAATCCGCTACCAGCATGCGTGCGGAAGCTGAGCCGGCTTCAGATAATAAGGCCACATATGAGCGCCGTAAACAGCAAGAGCGCGAGATCAGAAAAGTGGCCCAGGCCATTTCAAAATCAGAAGAAGCAATAAGCCAGCTGGAGAATGACATCAAACGCTTTGATCTTATGCTGGCTGATCCGGAAGCGCACAAAGAGCGTATTTCCAGCGGCGATCTCTACCGGGATTATGAGCAGATCAAACATTCGCTCGAACAGGAGATGAAAATCTGGGAGAAACTCCACGAACAGCTCGACCAGATGAATGCCGGCAAGGAATAGTGTCTATACTTGGCGTTGCATGAGCGAAGCAGCATAATCCATCAAAACATTTGTATTTTTTTCGGGAAGGCCAATGGCTTTTAATTGTGTCAACGCCAGGTCAAGGTAGTTATTGATGGTTTGTTGCGTATATGCCTTCATTTCGAGTGCATCAAAAATCGTTCTAACTTCATTGATTTTTGTCTCCGGATTATCCGGAATTACAGCAAAGAGCCTGAGTAAGTCGGCGCGTTGCCCTGCAGAAGAGCGTTCCATGGCGCTAAGGTAAAGGTATGTCTTCTTGTTGGCGATGATATCGCCACCGGTCATTTTGCCGAATGTGGATTCATCACCATATAGATCAAGCAAATCATCGGTTAGTTGAAATGCCAGCCCCATAAATATTGCGCCTTCGTAGAGCAGTTGTGCTTGCGCCGGGGGGGCATCGGCAGTAAGGGCTCCTATCTGAAGGCTGGCGGCCAGCAGGACGGCCGTTTTCAACCGGATCATTTCCAGGTACTCGGGAACTGAAACTTCCTGCCGGGTTTCAAAATTCATGTCCAGCTGCTGGCCTTCGCATACTTCGATGGCTGTGCGGTTGAAGATGTCCAGCACCTCTAACTGGCATGTTGGCGGCGTCTTTAGCATGTAAAGGCTGGCCATGGCAAACATGGTATCACCCGAAAGGATCGCCCGGTTGGCGTTCCATCGTTTATATACAGTTTCTTTGCCGCGTCGCAAAGGCGCCTGGTCCATGATATCATCGTGGAGCAGCGTAAAGTTATGGAAGAGTTCCAGGCCAATTGCAGCATCCATCGCCTTTTGTACATCGCCGCCAAACATATCGCAGGCCATCAGGGCGAGAAGCGGACGCATCCTTTTGCCGCCCAGCGCCATCGTATAATGAATGGGTTCGTACAATTCGGGCGGCTGCCCACTTAGCCGGAGTTCCGAAAAAACTATTTTAAGCGTATCCTGCAGCTGGTTTATGGAAAGCATAAGGGTTGTTTTAATCAAGCAGGTTCATGAGGTAGTCGCCATAGCCGCTTTTGAGCAGGGGCTGGGCAAGTTTCTGGAGTTGTTCCTTGCTGATAAAGCCATTGCGGTAGGCTACCTCTTCGATGCAGCCAATCTTTAGGCCCTGGCGCTCTTCAATGACCTGCACAAATTGTGAAGCCTGCAGCAAAGAGGCAAAGGTTCCTGTATCCAGCCAGGCTGTACCACGGCTGAGGGTGCCAACCTGCAGTTTCCCGTGATCGAGGTAGTAACGGTTTACATCGGTGATTTCATATTCTCCGCGGGGGCTCGGTTTGATATTGCGGGCGACATCTTTCACTGAATTATCGTAAAAATACAGACCCGGTACAGCATAATTTGATTTTGGCCTGGCAGGCTTCTCCTCGATGGAAATGGCCTTGTTGCTTGAATCGAATTCCACTACGCCATAACGTTCCGGATCCGACACATGATAGGCAAATACGACCCCGCCATCGGGGTTGTTGCTTTCGACCAGGAGTTTCTGCAGCCCTGATCCGTAAAAGATATTGTCGCCCAGGATAAGCGATACAGGATCGTTGCCAATAAAGTCGGCACCGATCACAAACGCCTGGGCCAGGCCATTGGGAACTTTCTGCTCAGCATAACTGAATGTGCATCCAAGTCCGGCGCCATCGCCTAACAGGCGCTCAAAATGAGGAAGATCATGCGGTGTGCTGATGATCAGAATCTCCCGTATACCAGCCATCAAAAGTACCGAAAGCGGGTAGTAGATCATGGGCTTATCATAGATTGGCATCAGTTGCTTGCTGACAGCCAGGGTGAGTGGGTGCAGTCTTGTGCCGGAGCCTCCTGCCAGGATAATTCCTTTCATAGCATTATGAATTAAGTTAAGCGATTAAAGCTTTATTGCCAGGTTAATCTTTTTGATTACCAGGTTTATTATTGTAATTAATGGTGTCGTCAGGGGGTTCGTTGGTCAAATCCTCTTCAGAATATATTTCGATGATGGGTTCGCTCTCGAAAGCTTTTGTCACAGCGTACTTGTCGAGTGTAAGTAAAAGCGAAGGTAATACCATCATGTTAAAGAACATGGCGATGAATAAAGTTGCGGAGATTAGGATTCCAAGGGCCTGCGTACCACCGAATCCAGAAACAATGAAAACACTGAACCCCAGCACGAGAACGATAGAGGTGTAAATCATGCTGAACCCTGCTTCATGAAGGGCACCTATTGCTGCACCCTTAATGTCGCCATTGAGCATTTTGAGTTCATGGCGGTAACGACTCAGATACTGTATGGCATTGTCCACGGAGATGCCCAGTGCAATACTGAAGACGATGATAGTCGAGGGCTTGATGGGGATGCCTGCAAAACCCATGATGGCAGCGGTAGTCAGCAACGGAATAATATTGGGAACCATGGACACCACGATCATTCTGGCCGAAGAAAAAAGCAAAGCCATCAGCAGGGATATCATGACAATGGCAATGGCAACACTTTCGAACAGATGCTGGATAAGAAATTCAGTTCCCCGGGCATACACTACACTGTTGCCTGTGATCTGCACATTATAATCCTGTGGATTGAAAATCGAATCTACCCTGGGACGAATTTCGGCTACCAGCCGGTTCATCTCCTTCGTGCCGACATCTTTCATCTGGAAACTGATGCGTGTAAATTGTTTTGTGCTGTCAACGAAGGCGCGCAATACATTGGTCCGGCCTGCGATTTTTTTCGGAAAATAGGACAATATGAAATTCTTCTCCTGGTTATTGGGCAATTTGTATCGCTCAGGATTCCCGTTAAAATAAGCTTGTTTCGCGAATTTCATGAGTTCAGCCGTGGATAATGGCCGCGAAAACTCGGGGTGTGCCATGATGGCCTGCTGCAGTTGGTCAATTTTCTCAACGGTGGATAAACGCATGACGCCGTTTCTCTTCTTTGTATCAATGGAAATCTCAAATGGCATGACACCACCAAAATTATGCTCGAAGAATTTAAGGTCCACATAAATCGGGTCGTCGTGTTTAAGGTCGTCCACCACCTTTCCCGATGTTTTCATGAGGCTTATACCAAAAGCACCGATAAGGATTAGCGCACCGGCAATCAGGTATATGGCGGGGCGCCGGAAATTAATCAGGTAAATGTTCTTTTTGAGCATTTTGCCAAAGAAGGCATTGTCAAGGTGCTTTAGGTGCTTTGCATCTGGAGGATCGATGTAGCTGAATATTATCGGCAGCAAGGTGATGCAGAGCATGTATTCCAGCATGATGTTGAGTGAAGTAATAACACCAAATTCTCTCAGCATCTGATTGGAAACCAGTATAAAGGCTGCAAACCCTATAGCGGTAGCCGCATTTGTCATCAGCGAAGCGAATCCGATGCGCTGAACCACCCGTGAAAGGGCCTTTATTTTATTGCCGTGACTGCGGTATTCCCAATGGTATTTATTCAGAATATAGATGCAGTTTTCAATCGCGATAATCACAATCAGTGAGGGAATCACCCCGGTAAGTATCGTGATTTTGAAATGGAAAATTGCCGTTGTTCCAAGTACCCATATAATACTGATCGCTACAACTACCAGGGAGCTAAGCACTACCTTAACCGACCTGAAAAACAGAAAAAGGATAAAGGCGGATATAAAAATTGACAGAAAGATGAAGATGTAGAGTTCATTCTTTACCTTTTGTGTGGTAACGGTGCGGATGTAGGGCAACCCGGAATAATGCAGCTGTATGCCTTCCTTCACGCTGTAGCGGTCAGCAATTATCCTGATCTCATTGACAAGAGCTATGCGGCTTTTGTCGTTAAGCTTTTTTTTGTCGAGCGTGATGGCCATCAGGCAAGCATGGGTTTTACTGTTGTATACGAAACCTTCGTAAAATTTCAACGTCGAGAGGATATTCCGGATGCTGTCCACTTCGGCCTGCGTGGCGGGGCGTTGTTTTACAACTGGAATAAAGCCGAATTGCCGTAGACTGTCATTCTTGACGAGGTTCAGGGTCCTTGAAAGACTTACAACGGCTTCGATACCATCAATCTTTCGTAGATCGTTACCGAGGTCATACCAGGCATTGAATGCTTTAAGTTTGAAAATATCCGGATTAATGGTGCCGATAACAAGAACATTACCATCTTCACCGAAACGTTTCTTAAAACCTGCATATTGAACGCTCAATGAATCATCCGAGGGTAGCATTTTTGCCAATTCGTAAGAAAGTTCAACGCGGGTGGCCATGAATGCCATGAAAACCGTAATTATTCCAATAACAATAAGTATCCCGGGGCGGTTGCGCAGAATGAGCCTAACCAATAAATTCCACATTCGGTTTCGTAAGTAAGTGTAACGTAAAGTTGCTGTATTTCAGTCTGGTTGGTCGAAAGCTATCAAATTTATTTTCGTTTGCCGAAAGTAACGAAATATCCGGTACAAAAATGGAAATGGCGGGGAATTTGTCAAGAGTTCATGTGATAATCCGCGCAGTCGTTCCGGGTATCAATACGTTTACTGCCCTTATACCAAAGGATTTCAGAAGCGGGATTCCTCAAATACGGGAAATACGAAACTTATAACGGTTGCTACATCGGATGAAGGTGCAACCTGCGAAAATTACTTTTTAAAGAATGGATAAAACCGAACGGCCAGCAAGGCTTTTATTCATGGCGCTCTATCGAACACAAAGCACTTTTGCCTCTTGTTACATGCCAGATGCATGAGCCGGGGCAGTGATGGCAAGTGTCATCTAAGGAAAATCAAAACAATAACGTGTGCAAGACCATTAGGCCATGCGGGATAGAGGGTCTGATATTTACTTTTTTCGTTTTACAAAAACTCTCCAGAAACCACCCAGGATACCCGTAAGAAAATACGGGATTCTCGCCCTTACACGTTCCCGCACAATATCAAATACATAGGAAGTGAAGGATGCAAGGGTAAATTTGTTCTTGATTTGCCTGAGGTTGAGGCTCAAAGCATATTCCTGAACGCCTATTTCAACAACCAGTTTTTGTTTTTCACGCCTGATATCTTCCAGGTTGCGGAGTCTATTCTTCATCGGGTTCGTCTTCAGTAAAAACAATATCGTTCATTTTGCGAATCACAGTATTGATTACCAGTGTTTTACGGTTGATCCACAAAATAACTACAGGCACAAGGATAATCAGTCCCATCACAAGGAATCCCAATGCTGAACTATGCAGCAGGTCACCTATATAAATGGCACCTGAGATGCACAGGAAAAGCAATACAATTGCCAATCCCAACATGATCAATGTGGCCGAAATGATGAGTGAAACTACCTGGGAAAGCCGTTCCAGAAGTGTTAGCTTAAAAAGTTTCAGGTTTGCTTTTGCGTATTTTCGGGACGCATCTATCACCTCCGAGATATTATCGGCAATCCGGGTGTTATCCATAAATGGCTTAAATTATGTAAGTCTTAGCTTTCTGACTTGAAACCCGCTGTTTCTTCATGATATTCGGGCGATCCATTGTGATTTTTCTTCTTGTCAAGTTTTTCGGAAACATATTCCTTTACGTTTTCATATTTACCTGTAACCGTTTCTTTAATATTGTCACTGGTTTCTTTGGCTTTGTCGGCAATCTTTTTACGGGTGACCGATCCTTTGTCAGGGGCAAATATAATGCCGGCGATAGCTCCGATAGCTCCTCCGATAATTGTCCCCAATAGCATTTTTCCTGCTGAGTTCTTCATGGCTTGAAATATTTAAATGGCTTGAATTTGAATAACATAAAGATACGAAATTATTTCTCGAATTATCATTGTATTGGTGAAAAAAGCAACTAATTTATGCGAGTAAATAACTAACCTGTATCTCTTTATCTATACTTATTTTGGATGCTAACCCTATAACATTTCAAGCGTAATTATGTTTACCAATTAAGGATTTTTTTAAAATCGTATGAAGCAGGATCAGGAAGATATTTGGATGCAGCTTCATAGTCGCCTTCCACAAGATATTGCAGCCCGTCCTCATAAACCAGTCTCGCTTTCTGACCTTCCATGTTCACCAGGCGGGTTTTTACTTTACCATATTCATCTGCTACATCTTTAAGATAGAGCGGAGCAATGTCGCCCCGGTGGTCGGAAGTGACCATGCATCCTGTAATGCCCTGGTCGAACAGGCGCTTCACGCCAAATCCGAGCAAGCTGCAATACATCAGGTCGAATGCTGTGGGGCGGATGCAGCGCAGCTCATATCCCAGCTCCACAGGCCGGCTCTTAATATTGATGTTTAACTGTTTCAGCCGTATCTGCAAAAGTACATTAAAAATATGGGCCTTGCTTACGTTACCGAGTTCGGGGTGCCCGTGATCGTCGTAAGTAAATTGAATGCCTGATGATTCAATCTCTGAGTCCGACATGAAATGGAATATGCCTTCGCTTACAATGGCAACTCCATAGCCTATATTGTAGATCCTGCGCTTGATCATCGAGGAAATGATGAGCCTTGTAATCTTATCGAAAGTGATCTCGGTTTTGTTGAACATCTCAGGGATGATGATCATGGGGAAATGGCATGCAGCACCAATGCCAAAGGCAAGGTGACCTGCTTCGCGCCCCATGGCTGCTACCACAAACCAGTTCCCGCTTGTGCGGGCATCTTCATAAACGGTGGCCCCGATGCGAACACCTTCCTGCTTGGCCGACTGGTAGCCAAATGTCGGATTCCCTTCCGGAAGCGGAAGATCATTGTCGATGGTTTTGGGTACATGGATGTTCTGGATGGGCACGTTTCTTTCTGCAAGGTATTTCGATATACGGTTGGCTGTCGAAGCGGTATCATCACCGCCAATGGTGACAAGGAGTTTCACGTTATTCTTGATAAAAAAGTCGGTCCTGAATTCCATGTCGGATGGCTTATACCTGCTCATCCTAAGGATGGAGCCTCCCAGGTGGAAAATATTATCGGCCAGTACAAAGTCAATTTCGATTATACTTGGACTGTCGGTAAACAGATTCTTATATCCATCCTGAAGGCCGATCACGCGATAGTCACCGCGCAGAAAAACTTTCGCCACTGAACTTATCACGGAATTAATGCCGGGCGCCGGACCTCCGCCACAAAGGATAACGATCGAATCTTTCATCTATAATTAATTATTAGGTTTATTAGTTAATTAAAAGAACATCATATCATTTACGCTGCTTTTTGAAACCCTTGATCAAACAACTGGCTTAACCACCAGTTGCGCAGTTACGCGTGTGCGCATATCCAGCAGCACGGTTTTGTCGTCCTTCAGCACGCGGTCGATGGTTGCCTGATCGTAATGCCTGATCGTAATGAGTTCCAGACCTGTATTGTAACGGATCTTGAATTTATGACTCAGCTCAGCGAAAAGCTGTTTGAGTTTGCGTTCATGATGATCTATACACAATGAAAAGCTAAGCGCTGAATTCTGCATCAGATTGACGTGAATATTAAGACGCGCAAATATACCCAGTATTTCGCTCAGGTTCAGTTCGTCGATAAAGGAAAAATCGCGCGGTGAAATGGAAATAAGTGTTTGATTTACTTTAAAGATAAATGATGGGATCAGGCTGTCGCCTGCAGCATCATGATAAATGAGTGTGCCGTCGCCCTGCGGTTCCAAAAAAGACTTCACACGTAAAGGAATATCCTTGTTCTGCAAAGGCTTTATGGTTTTAGGGTGAATGATGGTGGCGCCATAATACGACAATTCAATGGCTTCGCGATAGGATATGCTGTTAAGTTTCTCAGTAACGCTGAAGTATTTGGGATCGGCATTGAGCAAGCCTGGTACATCTTTCCAGATAATCATCTCTTCAGCCTCCAGCGTATATGCTAATATGGCGGCGCTATAGTCGGAGCCTTCACGCCCAAGCGTTGTGGTATAGCCAGCGGAGCTGCATCCGATGAATCCCTGGGTAAGTGCAATCGTTTTTAGTGGCAGGGTGAACAAGGGCAATAATGCTTTATTGATCAGAATTGCTGTTTCCGCCCAGTCTACTTTGGCTTCGCGGTATGTGTCGTCAGTGCGGATGAGTTTTCGTGCATCAAATAATTGGCTGTTCAACCCTTCGCGTTGCAAGAAATGATGAACAATGGCCGTGGAAAATAATTCGCCGAAACTTACCACCTGGTCATAGGCCCAATCAAAATTCTCCGGCTGATCAAGGTCAACAAATGCCTCCAATTGCAGCAGCAATGTCGTCAGGTCTTCATGAATAGGGTGAGCCGGATTCGGGAATAACAAGGATGCTATTGATTCGTGATAATCGGTGACTGCCTGCAGATATGTGGAAAGTTCAGGGCTGTTATCGTACCAGGCAGTGACAACTTTTTCAAGTGCATTGGTCGTTTTTCCCATCGCAGAGATAACAACAACAAGATTATCATGGTTGTATAAGCTGAGGATTTCAGCTACATTTCTTACCGCATCTGCATCTTTTACCGAAGCACCTCCAAATTTAAAGACTCTCATAGACTTAATATCATGCTTAAAACGGCTGAAAGGCGAGCACAAATATGCGCAATAAATTGTTTGTTTCCGGTTTTAATGATCAATGTAAATCTTTCAGCGCTCAAATTAGCTTGCAACTATATATTTGGGCCCGGGTCCCAAAAAATGAATTTGAATTGAAATTTGTCCGCAAGTGCACTATCGATGGCCGGTATGCCTGGTGCTGATAAGCTATTTTAAGCCAAAACCGCTCCTTCGGGTTATCTGATTTTGATTATAGGCAGGCATATTTATGCCATCGTAGCCGAACCCTCTCAGATGAGCACAAAAGTAATATATTTGTTATCCCAACCAGGGCATGCGAGGTTGAAACCGGGCGACCCTGATGTTCAAACATTCCAGACAACCGACTTATGAAGACACTTGTAGAGTTTATCTATGAAAAACAGGCAGAAGTATCCTATGCCACAGGTGATTTTACACGCCTGCTGAACGACATAGGAATCGCTGCAAAAATTGTGAACCGTGAAGTAAACAAGGCTGGATTAGCTGACATAAGCGGTTACTTTGGCACTACCAACACGCATGGCGAGGATCAGAAGAAACTCGATATGTTTGCCAACGATCATTTTATTGCTGCCCTGAAGCATGGCGGACAATGCTGTGCCATTGCATCAGAAGAAAATGATGACATGATCCTGTTTGAGAATTCGTTTTCTCAGAAAGGAAAATACGTGGTGGCTATTGATCCACTGGATGGTTCGTCAAATATTGAAGTGAATGTTTCTATCGGAACTATTTTCTCCATTTACCTGCGCGAAAGCATTTCGGGGCCTGCAGTCGTAAAGGATTTATTGCAGCAGGGCAATAAGCAGATTGCAGCCGGATATATCATTTATGGCAGTTCTACCATGCTGGTATATACCACAGGGTATGGCGTTAATGGATTTACACTTGATCCGTCGGTAGGCTTGTTCATCCTTTCACATCCGGATATGAAAATTCCCGAGAGCGGCAGTATCTATTCTATCAATGAAGCGAATTACAATTATTTCCCGGATGGCGTAAAACAATACATCAAATATTGCCAGGAAGACGATAAAGCAACCAACAGGCCTTATACAACACGTTATATTGGTTCGCTGGTGGCTGATTTTCACCGCAATATGATCCGCGGAGGGATTTATATCTACCCAGGAACTACCAGAAATGCCAATGGCAAACTCAGGCTGCTTTATGAATGCAACCCGATGGCTTTTCTGGCAGAGCAGGCCGGGGGAAAAGCATCAGATGGCTTTCGCCGCATACTCGATGTGCAGCCTTATGATCTCCATCAAAGATCACCCCTTTTTATCGGTTCGCGATTAATGGTCGAAACTGCCGAGCGGTATATGCTCAATTTATCCAAGAATTTCTGCAACCTGGTTTAAAAGCGAAACACCCCAACTCCAGGCACTCTTATCAGGCAATAGGCATTAGGCAGCAGGCACTAGGCAGCAGGAATAATTTCAATCAGGTTAATACCTTCAAGATGTAGAGAACAACAAAATGGTTAATTTTGCACGCTAAAGCTGAAGAAATCATTTGAAAACGATACCACTTCTCGAGCATTACAGCGCCGACCCGCGCACAATATCTCTGGCCGAAGCACTTAAAAAGGACGAAGCAGCAAGGATTCATCTGCGTGGGCTTGCCGGTTCCTCATGTGCACTGATCGGTGCAGCTGTTTTCAGCATGATCAAAGGGATTCAGGTTTTCATCCTGCCCGACAAAGAATCTGCCGCGTATTTCTCCAACGACCTCGAGAACCTGCTGGGGGAGGCGGGAGAGGTATTTCATAAAAAACTTGTCCTGTTCTACCCAACGTCCTATAAACGTCCTTATGAAATTGAAAAGGTAGATAATACCAATGTGCTCCTGCGCACAGAAGTATTGAAAAGGCTTGGCGCATCGCCCAAACCTGCTGTTGTGGTCACCTATCCGGAAGCACTTACTGAAAAAGTTGTGAGCCAGGGTTATCTTAAAAAACATACGCTCAGGCTTAGAAAGGGCGAAGCGGTCAGCATTGATTTTATTTACGACCTGCTCGAAGAATATGGTTTTATAAGGTCCGATTTTGTAGCTGAGCCCGGAGAGTTTTCGGTGAGAGGCGGCATTATCGACGTATTCTCTTTTACAAATGATTATCCTTACCGGATCGAATTCTCGGGCGATGAGGTGGAGACTATCCGGTCGTTTGACCCCTCAACCCAGCTTTCCATTGATAAGCTGGATCATATTACCATTTTGCCAAATGTTCAGGATCGCATGCACCGCGAACTCAGGGATACATTCCTGGGCTACATACCCAAAACAAGTACATTGTGGTTTTCCGACCCCGTATTTACACTTGATAAACTGGAACAGGAATATACCAAAGCAGAAACTGCCTATTCACTTTTGAGCGGTGAAATTGAACACCTTACGCCGGCTGAGCTTTTTACATCTCGCGATGTCTTTGCAAGGCAAATGCTTGATTTCCCGCTTGTGGAAATGGGTAACCAGACACTTTTTTCGCAAACCCGGGAAATTGTTTTCAATACGTCTCCTCAGCCTGTTTTTAATAAGAATTT
>JBBRRV010000044.1:0-20338 GCA_038246075.1 Bacteroidales bacterium | reverse complement strand
ATATATGATAAATTTTATCTGGCTTATCCCACTCCTTCCGCTTGCAGGATTCCTGTTCATCGGACTGAATTACAAGCATTTATCGGTGCGCATCAGCGGATGGATTGGCAGTGCAACGGTGCTGGTTTCTTTCCTGATTTCGCTGGCTGTTTTTATCGGTTTACTTACAGGATCACCTTCCCAATCCGTCATCATGTTCGATTGGATCAAGGCAGGTGGCATCAATTTCCCTGTGGAATTCCTGGTCGATCCGCTTTCGGCATTGATGCTCTTAATTGTAACAGGTGTCGGATTTCTTATCCATGTTTATTCCATCGGGTATATGCATGATGATAAAGGCTTCAACCGCTTTTTCGCCTATATGAACCTCTTTGTTTTTTTTATGCTCGTCCTGGTGCTTGGCGCCAGTTACACCATCATGTTTATCGGGTGGGAAGGCGTTGGGCTTTGCTCCTATCTGCTCATTGGTTTCTGGTTTAAGAACCATGATTTTAATCATGCAGCCAGGAAAGCTTTTATCATGAACCGCATTGGCGACCTCGGTTTCCTGCTTGGCATGTTTTTGCTTTTCCAGACTTTCGGCAGCCTCAGTTTTTCGGTCATATTCCCGCAAGCCGCCCTGCTGGCCGCCGGCACACCTGTCCTCACCACTATCACCTTACTATTGTTCATCGGGGCTATCGGTAAAAGCGCGCAAATACCGCTTTTTACCTGGCTGCCGGATGCCATGGCCGGACCAACACCCGTTTCGGCACTCATCCATGCTGCTACCATGGTAACTGCCGGTGTTTATATGGTGGCCCGTTCCAATATCCTCTACACCCTTTCTCCTGTGACATTGATGGTTGTAGCCGCAATCGGGCTTTGTACCGCCTTATTTTCGGCCGTTATCGCCTTGTTTCAAAACGACATTAAAAAAATACTGGCATACTCCACCATAAGTCAATTAGGGTATATGTTTTTGGGTCTTGGTGTGGGCGCATTCACTGGCGCTGTTTTTCATCTCACCACACATGCCTTTTTCAAGGCCCTCTTATTCCTTGCTGCCGGAAGTGTAATGCACGCACTCGGCGGAGAGCAGGATATCCGGAATATGGGAGGCCTGGCAAAGAAAATCCCTAAAACATATCTTGTATTCCTGGTCGGCACCATCGCCATTGCCGGGATTCCCCCTTTTGCAGGATTCTTTTCCAAAGATGAAATCCTTGCAGCCGTTTTTGCTGAAAGTCCTGCCTTGTGGTTGCTGGGTATCGCAGGCTCCATGATGACAGCATTTTACATGTTCCGCCTGCTGTTTCTCACCTTTAAGGGCAGTTTCCGCGGAAACACTGAAAAGCTTGAACACATTCATGAATCATCCGGCACCATGATGATTCCGCTTATAATACTTGCCTTGCTTTCCGCTGCCGGTGGCATTATCGGCTTACCCGAAAGCATGGGACCACATGGCCTGAAAGCCTTCCTGGAACCGGTTTTCGCCACCTCGGCCCTGCTTATGCCATCGCATGTTCCATCCTCCCCGGCAACAGAATATATTTTAATGGGGGTAGGTACAATACTTGCTTTGCTGATGGTAGCCCTTGCCTGGAGGCTTTATGTCACTAAACAACATGTTCCATCCGGCGAGGAAGCGGAGAGAACTGGCCTGGTGAAACTGATCTACAACAAATTTTATGTGGATGAAATTTATGATTTTCTGTTGATCAGGCCATTGTTTTGGCTCTCCGGAATATTCCACAGCGTTCTTGAACTTCGGCTGGTCGATCCGGCCATCGAATCCATCGGTAAACTAACCATCGTTTCAGGCCGCACGCTGAGACTGCTTCAGAACGGCAACGTTGGTTATTATTTGTTCGCCATGGTCTTTGGCATTATCGCAGTGCTGGTCTTCAATGTTTTTGGCTTTAGTTTTATCCATTAGACTTCATATATAATATGCTTTTAATCCACATGATTTTACTAATCTCCCTGGCATGCTAACAGGACTTCTTCTACTTATTCCCCTGCTTGCAGCGCCATGGATAATGGCTTCTCATGGAGAGACAGCAATCCGGCGTAATGCCCTCATCGCATCACTGATCGAATTTGGTGCTTCATTGCTGATATTCCTGCAATTCCGCAATTCCGGGGCACCCGAACTATTACTCTCCTTTCCCTGGATTCCCAGTCTTGGTGTAAACTTCAGTTTTAGCTTGGATGGCCTGAGTTTGTTGCTGGTTTTGCTCACAACGTTCTTAACACCCATCATCATCCTGGCATCCTCCCGCTTCCAATCGCGGCGTTTAAACATCTACTTTGGTCTTATTTTGATGATGGAGATGGCCCTTATCGGTGTTTTTACTGCCCGGGACGGACTGGCGTTTTATTTGTTCTGGGAACTGGCGCTGATACCGGTATACTTTATCACCGCCATCTGGGGTGGTACCAACCGCATAAGGGTAACCTTCAAGTTCTTTATCTATACCTTGTCAGGAAGCCTGGTCATGCTGGTCGCATTGATTTATGTATATTTTCAGACACCTTACCCTCATTCATTCGACTTCCAGGCGCTTTATCATGCTTCCATGACGATTGAGGCACAACGGTGGGTATTCGCTGCCTTCTTCCTTGCCTTTGCCATTAAAATTCCCATATTTCCGTTCCACACCTGGCAACCCGACACATATACCGAAGCGCCCGCTGCCGGCAGTATGCTGTTGGCCGGTATCATGCTTAAAATGGGACTGTATGGAATCCTACGCCTGATGATACCGATATGCCCGCTGGCTTTTTACGACCTTGGCCTTCCGGCCATACTGCTTTCTGTTGCAGGTATTCTGTATGCCTCGGTGATCGCCTTGCGGCAAAAAGACCTGAAACGGCTGGTTGCTTATGTTTCTATTGCCCATGTGGGGCTGATCGCCGCCGGGTTGTTTTCCCTCAGTGACATTGCATTGCAGGGCGCCGTTATACAGCTGTTTTCGCATGGGATAAATGTTGTTGGCCTTTTCATTCTCATAGATATCCTCGAAAACCGCTTCCAAACGCGACGGATCGACCATCTTGGAGGGATAGCACATGCGATGCCGCGCTTTGCCATTGTATTCATGATCATGCTGCTTGGCAGTATAGCCTTGCCGCTGACAAACGGCTTTGTTGGTGAATTCCTCCTGTTGTTGGGATTATTCCAATATAATCCCTGGATTGCAGCTGCAGCCGGGAGCACAATCATCTTCGGGGCTGTTTACATGCTCTGGATGTATCAACGTGTCATGCTCGGTAATTTGCCGGAAAAACTGGCCTTGAAGGCTGCCGACCTTGACCTGCGCGAAATGTTTACCCTCATTCCGCTGGTAGTTTTAGTCTTATGGATCGGCTGGTATCCAAAACTATTTCTTCAGCTGGCTGAGCCTGCCATCAGGACCATAATGAATATTGCCTTTGCCTTACCCAACTGATAACCAAACTTTTTATGAACGCTCTGATATCTGTCACTGTCTTAGGAATTTTAACCATGATGCTGGGTGTGTGGCAACTCAAAAAATGGAACCTTCCGGTTATTGTAACCGGGCTGATAGCTACATTCTTATTTAACATGGCTGAATGGAACACTACGGTTCATTATTTCAATGAGATGATGATTGTGGACAACTATGCAGTTGCTTTTAATGGCGTTCTCATTTTTACCACCATCCTGGTCTTCATGTTTGCCAATACCTATTACCGCAGCGTGGAACGTCCGATGGAAGACATCTTCTCCCTGATGCTTTTTGCGTTGGCAGGTGCCATCGTGATGACTTCATTTTCCAATCTTGCCATGTTATTTATCGGCATCGAGATCCTTTCCATTTCCATGTATATCCTTGCCGGCAGCAAAAAATTCGATCTGGCCTCAAATGAGGCAGCCCTTAAATATTTTCTTACCGGTTCCTTTGCGACAGGTTTCCTTTTGTTTGGAATAGCACTGATCTATGGCAGCACCGGGTCGTTTAATATGGCAGAGATTGCAGCTTATGTTAATATCCACAGCTCAACATTGCCCGCATACTTCAAAGTAGGTTTGCTTTTTATCATGATCGGCCTTTCCTTTAAGCTGGCCGTTGCCCCTTTTCATTTCTGGGCACCTGATGTTTACCATGGCTCGCCAACGCTGATCACGGCTTATATGTCGACAGTAGTTAAAATAGCGGGAATAGCAGCTTTCTACCGCTTGTTTTCTACCTGTTTTATCACAGTACCGGGGGTATGGGTAAATACGCTCGTGGTATTTTCGGCGCTAACGATCATTTTAGGAAACCTGGTTGGTGTTTACCAGACCAATATGAAACGCATGCTGGCATACTCCAGCATTTCGCATGCAGGTTATATGCTGTTGGGGCTACTGGCCATCAACGACTTATCTGCCGGTTCACTTTTGCTTTATGCTGCCGCTTATTCGATTGCGACCATTACTGCCTTTGGTATCATCATTCTTGTGCGTGAGGCCAGACGCAACGACGATATCATAACATTTAACGGCTTGGCAAAGACGAATCCCTACCTGGCATTTACCCTGACGGTCGCGCTGCTTTCGCTCACCGGGATTCCTCCCCTGGCAGGATTCGTAGCCAAGTATTATATATTCACCACAGCCATCCAGAGCGGCTATCTTTGGCTTGTGCTGCTGGCCATAGCCGGATCAGCCGTGAGCGCGGTGTATTATTTCAAACCCATTATTGCGATGTATATGCGCGAAGGCGATTGGGCGCCAATCCCGGTCTCCCGGGGTTACCGTTACCAGTTGATTTTCCTGACCTTGCTCATGTTGGTGCTTGGTCTGATTCCAGGCTTGCTGCTCATCATCTGAAATGAGATCGGTATGCCGGGAGTGAATCACCTGCAAAAGCGCGGTCTGAACCACATATTTTTTGAAAAAATGGCTGACGCACGCCTCCTCGTGTGTGCCTGAATATATGAGCAACAACCTAAGCAGGTTTCTCAGAATGTTGATCAGTAAACAATTTCAGGTCAATGTCGGCGAAGCCTGATATAATCTCGTGAGGCCATACCCTGTAATCAGCATTATTTGAGTTGACAATAATTATTTTACCTATACCTGCATTTTCAGCCGCCTGAATTCCCGCGGCTGAATCTTCAAAAACAACGATTTCAATGGGATTTAATTTCAATTTCTTTGCAGCCAGCAAATAGATATCCGGGCATGGTTTACCCCTGAAGGCGCCATCGTTATATACAACGCTACCGTAATTGAACCATTTGCCAAGTGACAGATAGTTGAAATAAAAATCGATGTTTTCTTTTCCTGAGGCCGAAGCAATGGTGAAAGGGATTTTTCCGGTCATCAGGAATTCGAAAAAATCAATAACACCCGGTGCCAGTTGCAATTTACTTTTCAGACACAACTCCTGGTATATTGATTCCTTCTCCATCGTGAATAAAACGATTTCCGCTTCACTCAGCTCTCCATTGAATACAGTCTGCAAAATATCCTGGTTTGTTCTGCCCATGATCTTCTGCATTTTCTCATCAACAGTCCAATCAATGCCATACTTGTTCAGGAACAGATCCCAGGCCTCGTTATGCAAAAGGGTATCCCAAAACACGGTCCCGTTAAAATCAAAAATTACACCTTTATAAGTCATCGTGTATTCGCTTAAAAACCTTTCGCGCTTTGTTTTCGTCCGTGCGCAACTGCTTTCCAGGTGTAAATATAAGAAACTTCTCTGGTTCAGACAGAAAGTCCACGCCAGCAGCGTTCTTCAGCGCTAACGAAGATTGCCACAACATAAATATTTATACCGATCTTTGAATGTGATGGATTTTGGTATAATTTTGTTTTAGCAAACCAGGCGCATCCGGTCAGCTGGTTTGTCCTAAACTCAGTGGTATCCATGGAAACAACAATTTACATTCCAACCCTGATCAAAACTTACAGACGCCTGTTTGAGTGCCTGATGTTTTATCATTGAGCTTTTCCCCACAATAATACTCCTTTGTTTTAGTTGAAGATTCGTAGCATCGTGTTTACGAACTTTTCAGCCTGCGTGTAATCATATTTCTGTTCGGGAACATTCAAAAAAATCAATCATGTTTGAAAAAATAATACCTCATTCATCAACGCCGGAAAGGCCTGCTGCTGCGGAAGCCAATTTTGATGAACCCCAAAAAATAAAAACCGGCCCCGGAATGAATGAGCGCATCCGCAAACTGCGGAAACTGAGCGTCGAAACAGAACCCTCACTTACAATTGAACGGGCACTGCACGAAACCGCCTTTTACAGGGAAAACTTCGGCAAATACCCTGTTCCTGTTCTCCGGGCCTTAAACTTCCTTGATTATTGCAGGAAGAAAACCATTTACCTTGGTGAAGGCGAATTAATCGTGGGAGAACGCGGACCGGCGCCAAAGTGTGTGCCCACATTCCCGGAACTTACATGCCACAGTGCAGAAGATTTTCATATCCTGAATACACGCGAAATGCAGCGATACACGATCAGCCAGGAAGATATTCACCTCTACGAAAAAGAAGTCATTCCATACTGGGAGGGTAAAACAATGCGTGAGCGCATATTTGGCCACGTTCCTTCGGCGTGGAAGGCAGCCTATGAGGCCGGGATATTTACCGAATTCATGGAACAGCGTGCACCCGGACATACCGCCCTCGATGGTAAGATTTACAGCAAAGGAATGCTGGATTTTAAACACGAAATTGCCACCAACGTTGCTGCCCTGGATTATATCAATGACCCTGAAGCTACAGATAAGGCTGAGCAATGGGAAGCCATGGATATATCCTGCGATGCGGTGATTGTTTTTGCAGAAAGACATGCGGAATTGGCTGACAAACTTGCTGCAAAAGAAAGCGACCCTAAAAGGGCCGCCGAATTAAGAAAAATTGCCGGAGTCTGCCGTTGGGTTCCTGCCCATGCACCCCGAAACCTTTGGGAAGCCATCCAGATGTATTGGTTTGTTCACCTCGGAACGATCACAGAGTTGAATGGCTGGGATGCCATGAACCCGGGTCATTTCGACCAGCACCTGGCCCCTTTCTATAACAATGAAATCGCCGAAGGAACCCTCTCCAGGGAAGAAGCCAAAGAACTTATTTCCTGTTTCTGGATCAAAGTGAACAACCACCCCGCGCCTCCCAAGGTTGGCATAACAGCGAGAGAAAGTGGCACTTACAACGACTTCACGAATATCAATATCGGCGGTTTAAAAAGCGATGGCACCGACGGGACCAATGAGGTTTCCTATATCATGCTTGAGGTTATTGAAGAACTTCACATTTTACAGCCTGGCAGCTCAGTGCATATCAGTGCCAGGACCCCGGACAAATTCCTGCATGCAGCTGCGCTTGTCATCAGGCAGGGACACGGATATCCTTCCATTTTTAATCCTGACATTTATATCCAGGAGTTGATGCGCCAGGGAAAATCGCTGCAGGATGCACGCGAAGGCGGTTGCAGCGGCTGCATCGAAGTTGGTGCATTCGGCAAGGAAGCATACCTGCTCACCGGGTATCTGAACGTTCCTAAAATCCTGGAAGTCACCCTTAACAATGGCATTAATCCTGTTACAGGGAAAATGGTTGGCATCCAGACCGGAGACCCCCGGAATTTTAGCACATTTGAAGATCTCTATACTGCATTCCTGAAGCAACTGCAGTATTTTGTCGGCCAGAAAATGCGTGTCAGCAATTATATCGACCGCATGTTTGCAAAATATGCACCGGCACCATTTCTTTCGGTGGTCATTGAGGACTGCATCGGTAAAGGCAAAGATTATTACGACGGCGGACCGCGTTACAATACCAGTTATATACAATGCTGCGGACTCGGCACTGTTACCGATAGCCTATCCGCATTAAAAAAGCATATTTACGACGACAAGACCTTCAGCATGGACAAGGTATTGAAAGCTCTGCAAAATAATTTTGCCGGCGAAGAAATACTCCGGCAGACGATCATAAACCGGACACCGTTTTTTGGCAATGATGATAATGATGCTGACAGCATTGCTGTTAAAGTATATGATGACCTGGTAGAAACCATTGATAATAAGCCAAACATCAAACCAGGGGGAAAATACCACCTCAACATGCTTTCGACCACCTGCCATGTTTATTTTGGCAAAGTTACGGGAGCCACACCCAATGGCCGACTGGCCGGAAAATCAATATCCGACGGCACATCGCCTTCACATGGCGCTGATACACACGGGCCTTCGGCAGTGGTGAAATCCCTGACCAGATTAGACCAGGTAAAATCAGGAGGGACATTGCTGAACCTGCGGTTTTTACCCAGCCTGGTGCGGAAAGAACAGGACATCACTAAACTGGGGCAACTCATCAGGAGTTATTTTACGCTGGGCGGTCATCATATTCAGTTTAATGTCGTCGACACCGCGACATTACTGGCGGCACAGGCCTGCCCGGAGGATTACAGGGACCTGATGGTGCGGATGGCCGGCTACAGCGATTATTTCAATGATATGAACGCTGATCTTCAGCAGGAGATCATCGAACGAACAGAAAATGATGCGTTTTAAAGATGTCAGAAAGCCTCATATTCGATATAAAACGTTACGCTATAAATGATGGCCCGGGGATCCGCATGGTGATCTTTTTCAAGGGATGCAACCTGCATTGTGCCTGGTGCCATAATCCGGAAAGCATATCGGGTAAAGTTGAAAAAATGTATACCCGGTCGAGATGCATCGCATGCGGAACATGTGTAAAGGCTTGCCCTGAAAAAGCAATCGCCTTGATGGCAGATGGTATCATAACCAACCCTGTCCTTTGCCAACTATGCGGTAAATGCGCTGAAGCCTGCCCGGCAAAAGCCATTGAGATGTCAGGTAAGTCCATGTCTGTAGCGGAAATAATGGACATTATTGATAAGGAGCGGGTATTCTTTGACCAATCGGGCGGTGGCGTCACCTTTTCAGGCGGTGAGCCGCTTATGCATTCAAAATTGCTCGTTGAACTACTCGACGCGTGCCGAAGAAAAGGCATTCACAGGGCTGTTGATACTGCAGGGAACGTGAGCACTGAAATCATCCTCAGGGTCGCCCAGCGAACTGACTTGTTTCTTTATGACCTGAAGATGATGGATTCAGCATTACATCAGCAATGGACAAATGTGAAGAATGAAAAGATACTTCACAACCTTAAGGCACTTGCCGGTGAAGGCGCTCATATTATTATAAGAATTCCGCTGATTGACGGAGTTAATGATACCTTTGAAAACATTGAACAGACTGCTATATTCATAAACAGCCTGGCAGGTGATAAGAAAGTTGTTCATCTCCTTCCCTACCATAACATTGCGCAAAGCAAATACATAAAACTTGGCAAACCGGATGATTTTGAAAAGCTGAAGGAACCTGACCTGGCATCACAGAACAGGGCCATCGCAGCGTTTGCCGGATACGGGATCAGCGCAAGCATCGGCGGATAAAAGCGTTGTACTACAACTACACATCAAATTAAAACAACTTAAAAAACTACGTGAAAAGACTAATATATATTGCCCTGTTATTTATCCCCGGTTTTGCATCTCAGGCTGTTTCCGGACAGGATCAAAAATTTACACACCAGGATACTTTAAGAGGATCAATTACGAAGGAACGGATCTGGTGGGATTTATCCTATTACCATTTGCAGGTTAAAGTAAATCTGTCAGACAGCATGCTGGCAGGGCAGAATACAATCAGGTACAAGGTTTTGAGCCCTTACCAGCTCATACAGATTGATCTGCAGGCACCCATGCAGATATCAAATGCAACCCAGGATAAAGAGTCCCTTGTATGCATGCGGGAAGGTAATGCCTGGTTTATAACATTAAAAAAGAAACAGATACCAGGTGAATTCAATGAAATTAGCATTGATTTTAACGGTAAACCGCGCATAAGCTCAAATCCGCCATGGAGTGGTGGTTTATCCTGGAAAAAGGATGAAAACCAAAACCCGCTTATTGTAACAACCTGTCAGGGCGATGGTGCAAGTTTATGGTGGCCCTGCAAGGACCATCAGTATGATAAGCCTGACAGCATGCTAATAGATATAACTGTTCCTGAAGGACTTTTGGATGTGTCAAACGGAAGACTGCGCAAAGTAATCAACAATGCTGATCTCACACAAACCTTCAGTTGGTTTGTTTCGAATCCGATCAATAATTACTGTGTGAACATGAATATTGGTGATTATGTCCACTTTTCCGAAAAATACGCAGGAGAAAAAGGAATGCTGGATTGCGATTATTACGTATTGTCTTACAACCTGGAAAAGGCAAAACGCCAGTTCAGGGCGGTTAGCCTGATGCTTAATGCCTTTGAATATTGGTTTGGACCCTATCCGTTTTATGAGGACAGCTATAAACTGGTTGAGGTCCCATACCCGGGAATGGAACATCAAAGTTCTGTAACTTATGGAAACGGGTATGAAAACGGGTATTTGAAAAAAGACGAAAGCAATACTGGTTGGGGGATGAAGTTTGATTTCATCATTGTGCATGAATCGGCTCATGAATGGTTCGGCAACAGCATTACCAGCAAGGATATTGCAGATATGTGGATTCATGAGGCCTTTGCTGCCTATGCAGAAAACCTTTATCTGGACTATCATTTCGGGAAAAAGGCATGCAGCGAATACGTGATCGGGACTCGTGCCAAAATCAGGAACGACCGACCCATCATCGGGCCTTATGATGTAAATAAGGAAGGATCGCATGACATGTATTACAAGGGCGCCAATATGCTGCATACGCTGAGACAGATCGTTGATGATGATGAAAAATGGCGGACCGTTCTGAAGGGAATGAACAGGGAATTTTACCATCAGACTGTCACCACCCAACAGGTTGAGAAGTACCTCGCTGATGCCACCGTTATGAATTTAGCTCCGTTCTTTAACCAGTATCTGCGCAGTACACATATCCCTGTTTTTGAGTATGCAATAAATAACAATATACTTACATACCGGTGGAACAATTGTGTGGATGATTTCAGAATGCCTGTAAAAATCCTGGCCGGGAATACCACCAAATGGCTATACCCGACAAAATTCTGGAAACAGCTGGAAGGGGAAGATCTTTCAAATTTTGAAACAGATCAGAATTTCTATATCGAGACAATCGATCTGAATCAACAGAAATAGGGATTCAGCGTAGATCGTGTGGTGTGAAAAATTAAAGTTAGCAGGAGATGGGAGAAAGTGAAAAATGAAAAAAATGAAATTCAAAATTCAAATAGCAAATAGCAAATAGCAAATAGCAATGTTTAAAATCTCAAATTAACTGAAAAATCATTTTAATAATTCATCCTTTGGTTTAACAGCAAACCTTACCGTTTTATCCCATTCATGGGTGGCTTTTTTGATGTTTTCGAGGTAGAAAGCCCTAAGCATGACAAAAATCCAGAGCTGGCAATAGGTGAAATACATAATCAGGATCAGGCCCAGGTTTTTCCAGTTGTCTTCCTTATCAAACGAAACAGCCAGCAGGATTTCGAACATGAATAAGATAATGGCCACAACCCATACAATGGAATAGGGACCAGGTAATGGAATGCTGATTATACCGAACAGGCTTAAAAAAAACAGCAGGTCTGAAATGAGAATAGCGATAAAGAAAACATAATACAAAGCCAGGGTATACAATAGATCGAAGCGCAGGCGCTTGTTCTTGAAATGCGGGATATGTTTGACGAATTTAGCAAGCACATAGTTGTTGCCACGCACCCACCGCACGCGCTGTCCGATCCAGACTTTCCAGGTCTCCGGCTCCTGCTCATAAGTTATGGCGTAGGGACAAAATTTAATTTTATATCCTAATTCATAAATACGGATGCTCAGTTCCGAATCCTCGGTGAGGGCTTCCTCATCCCAGCCTTCAAGTTCATCAATAAGCCATTTCCACAGCACTAGATTTGTTCCGGGCAAAGTGGCTATATTGTGCAGTTCCCAGCGGCCTGCCTGCAGCATCGATTGAAAGCTAAGCGTTTCAATATTAATAAAACGCGTAAGCATGTTTGTGTTTTTATTGACAGTCCTGAATTTCCCAATAACGGCTCCCAGCTCCTTATTTGTGATCAGCGAAGCCACCAAATAATGCAAAGCCATTGGATCAGGCGTATTGTCGGCATCGTAAATGGCGATGACTTCCGACTGCACCTGTTTTACACCTAGGTTCAGCGCCCGCGACTTACCTTTACCTCCCTGACCTTCAGGAACGTTATAAAGCACAACGCGCGCATCTTTGGCTGCATAACTTTCGATGATCTCTTTGGTCCGGTCTTTCGAACCATCATTGATCACCATAATCGTCAATTTATCCTTCGGGTATTGAAGTTTAAGCATGGCCTCAATCGTATTTCCGATGACCACTTCTTCATTATGCGCCGGAATTAATATGGTACACGTGGGAAAATCAAAGCTTTGTGTATCAACTAACTTTTTTTCCTTCATGGATTTAATAAAGTTGATATAGCCAAATACACTGAAAACGAACTGATATGCAATCATAAACCAGATCAGAATAACAGCCAGTAAAAAAATAACCTCTAATATAGACATGAACTATTTTTTATTTATTTAAAGTAAGCATGAGCTTATGCTTCGTATTGCCTCCGAATGAATTTCAATGCCACAAACATGATGATAAGGGAAATCGTTGCCAGTACACCATAAATGGCTATGGCACTCATTGACCATAAACTGGTCAGATTGATGCCGTAACTAAACGAATTGCCTGTCTCAATCAAAGCATGGTGGCTGCCCTGTGGCAGCATAACGGTGAAACAATCATTTCCCCTTAAAACTTCAAAGTCATAATTTGAACCATCAATCATTATTTTTGTGGGCTTATTATTGAACGATGCCAGCGCCCTGCCATTGCTCTGGTAGCTGATGATCATCCTCCGCATATCATACCCCACATCGAGCAGGTTACCGGTAAAGGACAATATTTCAGGCTGGAGTGTTCCGGTTGAAAAGCCCGGAATTTCATTCGGTTGTAATTTAATATCATGTTTCCCGGCCGGTATTGTATACAGGTTATCGCGGTATCCGACAACATCCCTGCCATCGACGCTGATGGACTTAATGTTTTTGGGCAACTGAAGCACAAAAGAATAAGGTGAGCTGACCTGGTAACCTTCATCAGTATAGGTATAATGTACCGGTCCTGAACTGGCATAGGAAAAGAATGAAAGGTCCTGGGGATTGCAGCTCGACTCACTGTAAACCGTAAAACGCTGCGCACCTATTGATGCGGCATTTATCAGCTGGTAACTTTCTATTCCGGTCTGCATGAGCGTTGGAAAAGGTGTGACTTCATCCTTCCCCCTGAAATTTAAGATATTGAGGTCGAGCATGATTTTTGAGGAATCACTCACCTTCTTTGCATAATATTTACCCATTTCAACATAGCGATATGGGTCGGTCGACCATTTATTCTGAGGATCTTCAATCTGCGCCATGAAATCATACTTCTTCTGCAAATCGAGGAGCTTATCAGAATTAACTCCATGATATTCAGTTATTTCAGGCGAAAAATGCGTATCAAAAAAAGTAACAACAGTGGTGAAGCCTCTCCTGGTCTTTGCGAATTTCTTGATCTCTGCAAGAATAGTTTCATGCAATTCAGTAACTTTTTTAACCCGGTACTGCATGACATCTTCCTTAACCTTTGGATGATTTTTCCAGTAGAAAGGTGATCCTGGATTGAATATCTCCTTCAGATTATAGCCATATCGGGCATAAAACTCCTTAACAGCAGAAGGATGCATGGGTGTAAATAATTTCGGATCACTAAATCCTCTCCCGGCTTCAAAATATAATTCAGCGAGATTCACACCGTCGAAATCATTATTTTTCAGCAGGTTGATATATACTTCAATCGAAGCCTTCAGGCAATTATTATCGGTTAAGGCAACCGGGTATCTCCATGATGGCCGGATGATTTCATCCTGGTGAATAACCTGATTCAGGTAATTTTTCTCTCTCCATTCAGGATGTTCCGTCCAGAATTTCAGGCTTACCTGTGGGGGTTCAAGCCAGGCATATACAAGGATTCCATTGGCATGAGCCAGCTTGATCAGATGCTTGTAGTCATAAGAATATTTAGGATACTGATGCCAGGCAGAAACATGAATGATACGGATACCCTGTTTAACCCAGCGTTTCACCAATTCCTCCTCGCTGGTATTATGACGGAACCCCGGGTCGAAATACATTTCGAGGCTTTCGCGTTTGAAGACAGGCTGTAACCACATGAATCGCCTGATGTATTCCATGGCATAGGGATAATAGCTGTAACCATTGGGCGACAATGGATCAAAAGCAGTATTGAAATAGATGATCTTTCCTGCTCCGTAATCCTTGCCTATGACCACTGGAAAACCATTCGTTGCATCTTCACAGAAAATTTCATCTTTGACATCGTAGTCGAATTTATAGACGAGCTGGCCGGATTTCCAGGATATGGGCTCTTCAGGATAATATTTATCACGCACAAGTTGCAGCTTTGTCTGTGTGGATGTAAACTTCATGTCCAAATTACGGATCAGGTTGTTCTTGCGGTCGGTAATCAGGTTACCTCCATTGTGCAGGAAATTTTGAATTTTTTCGATGGATTCCTTTTTAAGCAGATCCGCACTCGTAAAAGGAACGAGCAATAAATTACAGTTTGAAAAGTCTATACCTTCATTCACAAAAAGGGTATCAACATTAATATTAACACTTTTAAATATGGCAACCAGGGAAGACTGGTCAAAATAAGCAGCGCCTTTAGCCGCAGGATTCCAGATTATTTTCACCCTGGCCTCGTGCCAGTCCTTGTTGCCGAATAATTCCTGGTAAGTGTTGTCGAACTTGTGAATAACCTTGTCTTTTATCGTTAGATCCTGAAAATGGTAATCTACAGCTTCGGCCACATACGTCTCACCTGGCTTGAGTTGAATCTTCTTTGTAACCGATCCTTTTAACCTGTCAGGGGTAAATGATTTCCTGATCAGTTTATTCTCAGCATCGTAGTATAATTCATGCAGGTAAGAATTATCTATCGTTAGTGTGTATGTTTGCGAACCGTTTAGGATCACTTTATCATGCGATTTCACCCAGTTTGGCTGATCTTTTAAATCGATGAATGTAAAGCCTTTTGCTTTGATGCCGTCGACAAGGGTTTTTAATAAATCAAGGTCCAGAAAAGGGTGAAAGAAACAGGTGGCAATGCCGTCGCGGACCTGCCTGATGCCATCCGTACTTTTGATAAGCCGCTGGACAACGGCCCTTGATTCGGCTGCATTGGTATTCAGCGGCACATAGCCTAAGTTTTCAGGGAAAATTTTCTGTCCGAATAAATCCTTTTTAATCAGGAAAGGGAAAGATTGGCCATAGTCGAAGTTGTCAATAACCATGCGTTGTTCGACCACGGTACTGAAAAACTTGGAAATGACATTCAGAAATTTCATGGAAGCCATATAATGAGGGGTTTCCCAGGCAACAGGATGCAATCCGTTTTTAACAAACTCATCTATTCCCATTTCAACCTTTTTCCGGAAATCTTCAGCATTCTCGCTTGGGATTGGGGTTGCATCGGCTGCATCCCAAAACTCGCCATCGTCTGTGGATATTCCCTTGTATTGGTGCGTTGTTCCGTGCATCACAATTGAACCTCCGTTTTGAACCATATATTTAAGTGCATCAACCACTTCAGGGCGCTCGGAAAGCGGGATGCGCAGATTTTCGACGGGATTGACATATATTGGAACTACGGCTACAAGAAAAGGTATCCCCCGCTCCGACAGGATATCGGCAACTTCACGCAGCTTGTCAGGATTGGTAACAGGAGTCACATCTTCAATGCGGATAATCGCATTATGCGTAGTGCTATGCTTCTCATTTAATATATCGTGCAACTTATCGCAAAAGAGCAGGTACCTGTCATTTACTTCTGCACCCAGTGTCGGAAGATCAGCAACATAGATAAGATTCTTCGACTTCAGCATATAAGGTGTTTCGCCTTTTGTCTTCGTCGAAACGGCTGTTGCCCAGACATCAACCGTCTTTTTATCTTTTACCTGCACCATGTTAATATCGCTGCTACCTTTATCGAAGAGGTAATTCTTCGATTTTACCGCATTATAAATCCCGTTCTTCTCAAAGCGGATTACCCGAAACCCGAACCGTTTCAGAACATTCTGCTGTTCACAAAAATTAAGAAATCCGGTGTTGATCCATATGACCGGCTTGGAAGTCACCATAATATCGTGGCTTAAATTCGCAGGCGGCTGATTGCCGGGTGAAAAGCCAACATAAAACAGGTAATCGTACTTTTCAATATCACGGCTCTTGTATTTACTTGTGCCATCAATGGTTACAAGCGTATTGAAATGGCCCAGAAGCTGCGCCAGTTCACGTCCCTGCCCGGTAGCTTTGCTAGTGATATCATAAGTGCCCTCCACCAGGATCAGTACTTTCTTAACAGGATAATTTTCGGCGTTTAACACGGTTGTTGACAGTACCAATGCCAGAAAAATAAACAGAAGGTGTTTCATTATTATGATTTTGTTGACGAGTGGGAGGTCTTTGATTTTAAGGACTGCAGGGGGATAAATTCATCCACACGCTCATTCGAGAAGTTGAAGAAGTTTTTGATGATCTTGATGGTCCTGATGGATGACAAGCCATCACCATAAGGATTCACGGCATTGGCCATTCTGGCATATGCTTCCTTATCTTCGATGAGCTTCAATGCGGTATTGTATATATTTTCCTCATCGAGGCCGACTAATTCCACTGTTCCATATTCAATGGCATCGGGACGTTCCGTTACCGAACGTAATACCAGAATAGGAATTCCGAAATGAGGTCCCTCTTCCTGAACGCCACCGGAATCCGTGAAAATAAGGTAAGATTTTGCCATGATATTAACAAAATCAAGGTAATCCAACGGTTCGATCAATAAAACGTTCATCAGTTCACCCAGGACTGGGCTCACGACTTCACGCACAATTGGATTCAAATGAACAGGAAATACGAAGGTGAAATCAGGATATTTGATGGCAAGTCTTTTGATGGCCCTGCAGGCCCCTTCCATCGGCGCTCCCCAGTTCTCACGCCGGTGCATGGTAACCAGCACAATCTTTTTGTTTTCGCTGGCAACCTTATTTAAAACAGGAACCGCGAACTGGTAATTTTCACGCACTGAATAAGCCAATGCATCGACAACGGTATTGCCTGTGACAAAAATGGTTGAAGGGTCGACGTTTTCTTTCAGAAGTGATTCGCGTGCGGTTTTGGTAGGCGCAAAATGCAGGTTGGAAATGCATCCGGTTATTCTCCGGTTGATTTCTTCAGGAAACGGATTAGCCCTGTCGTTGGTGCGCAGGCCAGCCTCGATATGCCCCACGGGTATCTGGCGGTAAAATGCCGCAAGGCTACCAATGCAGGTAGTTGAAGTATCTCCCTGAACAAGGACCATATCGGGTTTTTCGGCTACCAGGATCTCATCCAGACCGGTAATGATCTTGGCTGTGAGACTGGCCAGTGTCTGCTTGGGGGCCATGATATCAAGGTCATACGACGGTTTTATTTTAAATACATCCAGCACCTGGTCGAGCATCTGACGGTGCTGTGCGGTCGCAATAGTCAATGTATCAAATTGTTCCGGATACTTTTGAAGTTCAAGAATGACTGGCGCCATTTTAATGGTATCGGGTCGGGTGCCGAAAATAACGGCAATTTTTTTTCTGTTCATTTCAGGGAAACTGATGTTCCAGGGGTTAGATGTGTATGATTAGGTGAATAACGCCCGATTGCTTCATCTTACTTTGAAACAGGCAGTGACAATTGAGTATCTGCAAAATCGGGGAAAATGGGAAAAATCAGGCCAACAGAAAACAGCCTGATCATTAAGGTACTTATCTGCTTTATTGTCATATAGTGACTTTGCGCGTTTTTAACATACGAGATTCTGCCGACCAATGCCGGCCTAAATTTAAAGTGAAATTTAGCGGTGCAAAAGTAGATCATTTATCATTAACTAAATTTGAATAGTATTCTCGGAACCAACGGTATATAGCAATACAAGGGACACTATATCTTAACATCAGACATAAATCTTTGATTTACATCTGCGTAGTATTCTCATATAGTGAGCTTTAACCTTACAAAAAAAAAGAATATGCCATAACTATACGCCCTTTCTTCAGGTTCTTTGCATTTACCGGCACACGTTAAAAATAGTTAAATCTCATTTTATGCATGTGATAACAGTGAACTAAACATCATAACCAGGGCAGATTAAAACTGGTGAAAGCTATCACCGATAAATTTAAGTCCTGCCGGCAGGCCTGAGCGCCAATAAGTCCAGGTATGTGCACCGTCGCGCATGCGGAATTCGTGTTTGATGCCTAATTTATTGAGGTGAACATGAAGCCTGCAGTTATCATCTGTCAGGAAATCATCATCACCGCAATCGATCATCAGGCGAAGATTGCTGTATGCCGCTTTCCCTTTGGCCGTAGTTATATCGAACGGATTGTTTTGATGGTAGTGCTCCGTCAGACGCGCTGCCCCTTCCTGGTAGGGTCCGTAAAGTGAGGCCAATATCCAGCCCCAGCCCTTTTCATCGGTAGCCATTATACTTTCTTCCGAGAATATTGCAGCACTGAAGGCCACACAGGACGAGAATTTATCAGGATATTTAAGAGCGAAGTTCAATGCCCCGAAGCCGCCCATGGAAAGTCCGGCAATACCACGGTAACGCTGCTCTGCCCGGATGCGATAATTTTTTTCAATAAAGGGAATGAATTCATGCATGAAGAAATCTTCGTACCGTACCGAATTGTCAAAATTATTGATGTAGAAGGATACGCCACCATCCGGCATGGCAATGATCATGGGTGGAATCTCACGGTTTGCAATTGTATCCGTTAATTGGTGTTGTTTGATCCTATGAATATTATCAGAGTCAGGCATGTATATGGCTTGTTTGGACATTGATAATGGTACATTGAATTTTAACCCGATAAAAGTGACTGGTAATAATATATCTTGTTGTATCTTTAGTGTAATCCAAATATTATTAATCAAAAAAAGATAACCATGAAGAAGAATATGGGTACAATCGACAAATTGATCAGGCTGGCCATCGCCGCCGCAGTTGTTGTTCTTTATTATCTGGGCATAATCTCCGGAACTTTGGGAATTGTGCTGCTTGTATTAGCAGGTATTTTTGTACTTACCAGCCTTATCAGTTTTTGCCCTTTGTATACCCTGTTTGGTTTGTCCTCCGGCAATAATACAGAAGTAAAGGAACCAAAATAAAAAACTATCGTACTGTTCATAACAACAAAGCCATCCTCTGAGGATGGCTTTGTTGTTTAAAGGAGGCACCTCTCCTGCTATCCATAGCATTACTATTCCTTTAACATGATTTTAAATGGCATTCAACATTTTTCTACTCATGTATCAAAACACTTGTATTATGAACGTACGTTCATTACTTTTGCAAAAAAAAACCAGCCCGATAAAGACTTTAATGATCAAATATTCCTGTTTCACATTCCATATTCATCGTAAATTAGCTTAAAATGATCGTATCAGGTGCTGTATCCACCTGAATTGGCTATAGAAAGACTGTTTTTACCAGGATTTATATTACCCGGCAAAGAATACCACTTGAATCAGAAGGCTTAGAATTTCAATAATTACCCTATCCTCATGCAGCGGATAAAACAAGTGAATAATGCCAAGACCGATTAGAAACCGCAAAATCCTCACCCCTCCTAAAATGGCTGGATTTAAGCCATTTGGCATGCCATTGTGTGAACTTAAAGCCGTAAAACTTCAGTATGACGAATACGAAAGTATCAATCTCGTAAATTATCAAAACTTATCCCAGGAGGCTGCAGCTGAAAAAATGGATATATCACGACCAACTTTCACAAGGGTCTATAATATGGCATTAAAAAAAATTGCGAGGGCTTTTGTGGAATGCTTAGCCATTGAAATCGAAGGCGGCAATTTTGAATTTGATCAACAATGGTTTAAGTGCAGAAAATGCTTCAAATTAATCGGCGGACTCGAAAATCACATTAAATGCAAGAATTGCAAAGCTTTCGGAGATACTGAACTCGTTAACTTAAATGAACTCAAATGAATATTGAAAAATCATGTTTTAAAACAAATTAATACACGCGGGAGAGCAATACGCATTCAGCATCCTGCATCGATGACCCATTCAAATGTTTCTGCAACTGACAGTAAAAAAGCAGGTATTTCAGATGCGTTAATCAGGCTTTCAGCAGGCATAGAAGATGCTGTAGATATCATAAATGATTTAAAACAAGGATT